>JBBRVM010000183.1:0-7400 GCA_038246865.1 Burkholderiales bacterium | reverse complement strand
TAGTTGAAACGAACGATTCATTAGTTAACCCTCGAAGAAAATTTTCTGGTGAGAGTATAGCGGGGTCTGGGCGGTTCGTGAAGATCAAATATTGTGATCCGGATACGAGCATTCGAAGCCTGTCTTTCGCACTCTTGTGTACAGTTGCAATTGATGAAAGCCGAACAACAATTGATCGAACTGGCGACTAGCGCGGACGCCCGCGCGATCGCCGATTTGTCACGCGACGTGATTGAGCAGGGGCTGGGCTGGTCGTGGACTGCGCCGCGTGTGTTGAAGGCGTTGCGTGACGATGCGACGAACGTGATCGTGGCACGGTCGCATCGCCTATTGGCTGACGTTGCCGGATTCGCGATCATGAAATATGGCGACGACACGGCGCATATCGTGCTCTTCGCGGTGGATGCCGCGTATCGTCGCAACGGCATCGGCAGCGCGCTGATATTGTGGCTGGAAACGACAGCGCGTACGGCGGGCATCAATACGATTGCCCTTGAAGCGCGCTCCCGCAACCACGAGGCTCGCACGTTTTACAAGCGGCTCGGGTTCAACGAAGTTGGTGTGCGTGTGAGTTATTACCGGGGCGTGGAGGACGCGGTGCGGTTTGAGAAATCGTTGATTGCAGAGTAGCCGTAGGGCGGGCACTGCCCGCCTTGTGCCCTACCCTCGTGAGCTGCGCCAAACGCGACACGCATCCCCAAACGCGCCAAACAATTTACGCGAAATTTCGATCTCACCGGCGCGCCATTCGGGATGCCATTGCACGCCGACGGCGAAGCCGGAATGATTGATGACAGACACCGCTTCGATCTGGCCATCAGGCGCGTGCGCCTCGGCATGCAGCGTCGACGCGAGCTGGTCGATGCCTTGACCATGGACTGAATTCACGGTCACTGTTTTTGCGCCGAAGAGTGCGGCGAGACAACCGCCGTCGTCGATGAAAATCGGGTGCGCGTCGGCGTAGCGCTCGGGGCTGGTTGAGTCCGGCTTGCCTTTGGCACCGCGATGATCATGGCGACCGGGCAGCTCCTGAACCGCCTGATGCAGAGTGCCGCCGAGCGCGACGTTCATCTCCTGAATGCCGCGACAGATGGCGAGCATCGGCAAATTCATCTCGATCGCACGACGAATGATCGGCAGCGTGATTGAGTCGCGCTCCGGGTCGAGCGGCAGCTCGGGGTTGTGCACCTTGTGCCCGAAATGCGAAGGGTGAACATTCGACGGCGAGCCGGTGAGCATGATGCCGTCGGCGATGGCGAGATACGCCTCGATATCCTCTTTGCCCGTGCACAAAAGCGGAATCGGCAGGCAGCCAGATTGATCGCGCACGGCGTCGGAATAACGCTGGTAGAGCACCTGCATCGACACGTCGCCGTGCATGCGGTTGTCGCAGGGGATGAGGACGAGCGGTTTGCTATCTTTAGGTGACATAACGTTCAAAAGAAGGTGTGGCTTAGTGCTGTAGCCCTTATTCTATTGGGGCTGACAATGCAAAACGGCTCAAGTCGACTTGAGCCGTTTCATGCATTTAGCCCCTATGCAAGCGAGCTTTCATCAAAAAGCTGATTGCATGGCCGCAGTGCCATTCTGCGTGCGCGAAGGATCAGGTGGCGCGCGATCGCTTTCAAAAAATGCCGAGATGGTTTGCATGCAACGTGATCCTTCGCCACCGCTCAGGATGACAAGAAATGGGCCTTTACGACATGTGCTGACCGCCGTTAATGGCGATATTGGCACCGGTCAGGAACGCCGCTTCTTCGCTGCACAAATAGGCGACGAGACCCGCAACTTCTTCCGGTTTGCCGAGGCGGCCCATCGGAATTTGCGGGATGATTTTGCTGTCGAGCACGTCGCTCGGGATCGCCATGACCATCTTGGTGCCGATGTAGCCCGGCGAGATGGTGTTGACCGTCACACCTTTGCGCGCGACTTCGAGTGCGAGCGCTTTGGTGAAGCCATGCATACCCGCCTTTGCGGCGGAATAGTTGGTCTGACCGAAAGCGCCTTTTTGTCCGTTCACCGAGGAGATGTTGACGATGCGACCCCAATTGCGATCCAGCATGCCGTCACAGACCTGCTTGGTCATGTTGAACGTGGAGTCCAGGTTGGTGGACATCACCGCGTCCCAATTGACTTTGTCCATTTTTTTGAACGTCATGTCGCGCGTGATACCGGCATTGTTGACGAGGACATCAACCGCGCCGACTTCTTTCGTGATCAACGCGACGCAGGCTTTGGCTGAATCAAAATCCGCCACGTCGCAGGCGTACGCTTTGAACGCGTAGCCCATTTTGTTCATGGCATCGAGCCACTCTTTCCAGGTTTTATTGCCCGGCGAATACGTAGTGACGACTTGATAACCGAGCGCGGCCATCTTGATGCAAATGGCCTCACCGAGACCGCCCATACCGCCTGTGATTAGTGCTGTGCGTGACATTTTTCTCTCTCCTTATTGACTGTAAATTTGCGGGGCGCGGCAGAGCCGCTCCTACAAGAACGGGTACTACATTTTTTCTAAAACATATTGCCCCGGTGCCGCGCCGAGTTTTGACTTCACTTGCTTCTTCGCAGCGACCTTTTTGCCCGAGCGCTCGGCCAGCCATGCATACCAATGCGGCCACCAGCTACCGGGGACTTCTTTCGATTTTTCGTCCCACGCTTCAGGGGAAGCAGCGGGCCATTTGCCGGTCCAGTAAGCGCGTTTTTTCGGCCCCGGTGGATTGACTACGCCTGCGATATGCCCCGATGCGCCAAGCACAAATTCAACCTCACCGCCCCATGATTCAGCTGAAGCAAACGCGCTGCCCCACGGCACGATGTGATCCTCGCGCGAGCAGTAGACATAGGTCGGGATTTGCACGGCGGACAGGTCAATCGGCTCGCCGAGCATTTCCATTTCGTCAGGCACGATCAGCTTGTTATCGAGATAGAAGTTGCGCAGGTAATACAGATACATCGGCCCCGGCAGATTGGTCGAATCGCCGTTCCAGTAGAGCAGATCAAACGCCGGTGGATCCTGCCCTTTGAGGTAATTGTTGACGACGTAGTTCCAGATCAGATCATTCGCGCGCAGGCTGGCGAACGACTGCGCCAGCTCAGAGCCGCTCATGAGGCCTTTGGTGCCGTCTTCGCCCAGCGATTGCACGCGCAATTTGTACGTGCTCTCGCCGAGATACGCCTTGATGTCGCCGGGCTCTTTGAAGTCGAGCAGCGTCGTGAGATAGGTCGCGCTCTCCACAAAATCTTCAAGCTCGCCACGCGCTGCGAGCACCGCAAGACAGCTCGCGAGAATCGTCCCGCCGACACAAAAACCAAGCGCGTTGATCGTTGCCACATTGGCATGATCGCGTACCTCGTCAATCGCGGTGAGCACGCCCTGCTCCAGATAATCGTCCCATGTCAGCGTCTTCAATTCTTCGGGAATATTGCGCCACGAAACCAGATAAACATCAAAGCCTTGCGCCACCGCGTGCGCCACAAACGAGTTCTCGGGTTTGAGGTCAAGAATGTAGAACTTGTTGATGCACGGCGGCACGATCAAAAGCGGGCGTTGATGCACGGTCTTCTGCGTCGGCGTGTAATGCAGAAGCTCGATCAGATCGTTACGAAATACCACCTGGCCCGGCGTGGTGGCTAAGTTCTCGCCGACCTTGAACACCGTCTCATCGGTCATGGCAATGTGGCCCTGATCGATGTCGTGCTTCAAGTTTTCCAGACCATGCTTCAGGCTCTCGCCGTTGGTCTCCAGCGCCTTCTCAATCGCTTCGGGATTGGTCAGGAAGAAGTTACTGGGCGCGGCAGCGTCCAGCATTTGTTCAAGGAAAAATTTGGCGCGATGACGTTCGCGCTCTTCGAGATCGGCACTGGCGACCAGCTCGCGCCAGAACGATGCGGTGCGCAAGTACTGGTTGCGAAGCTCCTGGAAATACGGCTGCGATTGCCACGACGCTGCACGGAAGCGACGATCCTTCGCGGCCATTTCGCTCACGTCGGTCGTCGGCGAAAACCACTTGACCGCTGCCGCCTGCATGGCATCGGGCTTGACGGCAGGAAGCCACCACCAGCCAGCCTCGGGCGCTGGCATCGGGGCCGCGCCATTCATTTGCGACATCAACGGCATGCCGGGGAAGGCAGGCAGCATGCCTCCCGTGCCCGGAAACTGAGGCAGCTGAAACGGCATTTGCGCCATGCCACCCGGGGCCAAAGTTTGCATCGCTTCCATCGCCGCCACAAAGGGGTTGCCCTGCTGCGCAAAGGGCTTGTTCTGCTGGTTGCCGCCACTCATTCTTGTTTCTCCTCCTGTTGTGCACCAATGTAGTCGCCTCGCCAGACCGATGCAATGCCTTGTTTCCCTATTGCGCTACCTGTTGCGTTCCGTAATGACTTCAATTGTCCCCGCGTCGGCGTGCAAGTAACATCATGCGCTGCACAAACACTGAGCACAAAAACGTGTACGTAATCGCAATCGGCTGGCTGTACGTCGTTGTAATGATCGCAGCGGTTTCTGACTCTCTGCTGAAAGGCGTGATCCGATTCGTATTTTTAGGCGCTTTGCCTGTCGGGTTGTTGCTTTGGGTCAAGCTGATGCGCTATCGGACGCGGCAAGCGGAGCGGGCGCAGGCGGCTGAAGACGCGAACAATGCAGACGTGACACGAGCGCCCGATTAGTCGCAGGTTTGTGGGAGCGGCTTTAGCCGCGATTGATGGCATGCAACCCATCGCGGCTAAAGGCGCTCCTGAGAACAGTCGAAGGGCCGCTCCCACAAGGGCCCGCAAGCGTGGGTGCCTGCTACCTAGTGGCCATGCCCTGCTTCGAGCAAAGTGTGGGTCAGCAGCACTGTGCCAACACCTAGCCCGATCATGAACATCTGCTGAAAGGTGTCCTTGATTGAGAACCGGCGATGTAGCGTCGGAATCAAATCGGCAACGGCCACGTACAGCATTGACGCCGCCGCGAACGCGAGCACTGGCGTCACATAAGCCTGAGCGTCCGCCAGCGCAAAGTAGGCCACCACGCCGCCGACCACCATTGCCAGGCTCGAAATTGCGTTGTAGAGGAAGGCTTTCTTGCGCGAATAGCCCGAGTGCAGCAGCACAAAGAAGTCGCTCACTTCCTGCGGCACTTCATGGGCGATGATCGCGAGCGACGTCACCACGCCCAATTTGAAATCCGCCAAAAACGCGGCGGCGATGACGACGCCGTCGGTGGCGTTATGCAGCGAGTCGCCGATAAGCACCATGAGCCCGGAGCGCCCGCCATCGTGCGCATGATGATGCCCGTGATGGGAGTGATCGGGCTGCTTATCGGCATGCGGCGTCAAGTCACCATGCGAGTGCCGCCAGATCACGAGCTTTTCGAGAAAGAAGAAGAACAGGATGCCGCCCAAAACCCAGCCCATGAGCGACGCGGGCTGCACGCCGTCAGACAACGCATGCGGCAGGATGTCCAGAAACACGACAGCCAACATGGCCCCGACGGCAAAGGCGACCCAACGCTCCACCGAGGAGAGTTTGGCGTAAAGGGCGAATGCGGCAACGGCACACGAGGCAATGCCGCCGAGAACGGCGGCAACGATGATGGCGAGTAATGTCAAAGGAATGTCTTTTTAGGCGAGGCGGGCGGCGAATCAGTTTCGCAACTCAATTGCATTTTACCGCTTTGACTGCGTTGAGGGTTGCCGGCGTTTGCCAACAGCTAGCTCACTGCCTGTAAACAGCTTTCTTGACAAAAAAACTCAGGTGCACCAGTTTTCAGGGGCTTCAAGCCGATAAAAGTCAATCATCCGGAAAGTCGATTTCTCCGCCTAAGTCGCTCTAGCCCCGCTAGAGCGGCGCTTTCAGCGAAAAGCTGTAGATTATTCAGCGACGGCGTGCGCTACGCGCTGCGCGCTTTACTGTGCGTTCAACTGATTCAGCGCCGTCTTTCATCGACTGTTTCGCCGACTCGCTCATTTTGTTGAATGAGGCGTAGGCATCGCGCTGCATCTCCATCGTTTTGATCGACATTTCGAGCCCGGAGAGCGAGAGCTTCATCCATGCTTCGACGGCACGCATATCCTCAATGCGGCGATCAATCTCGACCGGATCGATGGCCTTCATGAACTGCTGCGGATCGAACGCGCCAGCACCGCCCGCAGCGCCTGCTCCCGACATTCCCATCATGCCCGCAAACGGGTTCAACGCGGCGGGGTTGGACATCATCTTTTGCATCGACTCGGCCCACGCGGCCCAAGGTTCGTTTCCAGCTTGACTCATGATGTCTCCTCTTGATGACGGTCCACAGCCCAACGGGCTGCTAGACTCTTCACGAAGTCTACTCGTGAATTGTCCTGAAAGGAAAAAAGGATTGGGGTCGTAAGCAGTGGGAAAAATCATATTCTGGATCGTCGTATTTTTTCTGGTGCTGCTGGCGTTGAGGCTGGTTTCTGTCCACAAAACACGTAATGAACAGCGGGATCGCGACGAGGAGAGTCGCGACAAACCGGATGATCCGAAAAGAAAGCGTGACGACAAACCAGCGTCGGATGCGATGGTCAAGTGCGAGCGCTGCGGCGTGTTCACGCCCAAGGCCAATGCCGTCATGAAACGTGGGGGCTGGACCTGTGGCGACGAGCGCTGCGCGCAAAAGCGCTAGGCTCCAGGCGCAGGCGCTAGCACCGTCGGTGTTCGGTGCGACGACACTTCGGCTTCTGCGGCTCCTCGCGCTGTATCGCTGTGTCGCCGCCGTCGCGCTGGCGATCGCGACCGCGGGCACGAGCTTGCACGCGGTCAGTTATTCGGCCGCAGCAGCGTACGCAATCTGGGCGCTGCTGAGCCTTCTGACGCTGCCTCGCTTCAAAGGGGGCGTGTCCGGGCTATTGCTCGTCCAGCTCGCGATCGACCTGGTGTTCACCGTCGTCATCTACTTTGATTCGCAAAGCCCGGTGGCGACTTACGCCACGTATCTCTATCCCATTCTCGCGGCGCACGGCTGGTTTCTGCGCGATCGCATCGCGTTCGGTCACGCCGCACTTGCCAGCATCACGCTGATGGTTGCGGAGCTTTCGTTGCGAGCCGCCAGCGTGCAGGCGTTGACTCAAGCGGCGCTGGTCGGGGCCGGCTTCTTCTTGCTCGCTGCCATTGGCATGTTGCTCGGTCGCAGCGCCGAGGAATCAGAGCTTAAAGTGCAACTGCGAACGGCTGATGTCCGACGGCTTGCGCACATCAACCAGGTGGTCATTAGCGAACTGAACGACGGCGTGCTTGTCATCGGCGCGATGGGGCAAGTGGTGATGGCGAACCCGCAGGCGACACGATGGCTCGGCGGCGATGAGGCGCTGATGCGACCCGATGTGCAATTGAGCGAACTCTCGGCTGATTTGAATGCGCGCTGGATGGCGTATTTCCTGCACAACTCAACC
>JBBRVM010000182.1:0-7439 GCA_038246865.1 Burkholderiales bacterium | reverse complement strand
GCTATTGACTATGGTGCGTCCCACGCCGCGCAAATCTGGCTGAATCCACTGCCTTTATTGCGCTCGCCGCTCACAAGTTCAACGCCCAATTCAGTGGCGCGACGCTCGACCGCAGGGCCACCTCGTGCCGTGAGAAACGCCACTTTCCAGCCCGCCTGTCTGGCCAGCGTGATGCCGAATCCGTCGAGCACCGAGAACGATTTGAATTCTTCGCTGCCGAGATAATTCAATTTGCCATCCGTGAGCACGCCATCAACATCGCACACCAGCGCGCGCACTGCGAGCATGCGATCAGCAACAGTGAGCGGTCGCACAGGTTTTGCCATGATCAAACGACCTTCGCACGCAGCAGGTCGTGCATGTGTAACGCGCCGACCAACTGGCCCGCTTTGGTGACCAGAAGCTGCGTCTTGCGCTTGAATTCGAGCAGGCTGACGGCTTCTACCGCGAGCTCGTCCGGGTTAATCGTGATCGGATTGACGGTCATGAAATCCGCAACCTTTGCGGCGTTGAAATCATTCACTTTGGGCAGACAGCGACGCAAATCACCATCCGTAAAAATTCCTGCCAGTGTGCCGTCTGCATGGAGCACGGCGGTCATGCCCATGCCCTTGCCGGTGATTTCGAACAGCGCCTGACTCAACGTGGCTTCAAGCGGAACCGTGGGAATGGCCTCACCAGTGCGCATCACATCCCTCACATGGGTAAGCAACCTGCGCCCGAGCGAGCCGCCCGGATGCGAGCGCGCGAAATCCTCTGCTGTGAAGCCGCGTGCTTCGAGCAACGCCATCGCCAGCGCGTCGCCCAGCGCCATCGCAGCGGCCGTGCTTGCGGTCGGCGCAAGGCCGAGCGGGCAGGCTTCTTCGGCGACGCCCGCGTTGAGCGTAACGTCCGCCTCGGTAGCAAGCGTCGATTGTTCGTTGCCAGTGATGGCGATGATCTTGGCGCCGACGCGTTTGATCGGCGTCAGGAGCGCGTTGACCTCAGCCACTTCGCCTGAGTTCGACAGGGCGATTACCACGTCGTCCGCCGCGATCATGCCCATATCGCCGTGGCTGGCCTCGGCCGGATGCACGAAGAAGGCAGGTGTACCCGTGGAAGCGAGCGTGGCCGCCAGTTTGCGCCCGACATGACCCGATTTGCCGATTCCGGTGACGACGACTCTACCCGGCGCGGACAGAATAATCTGAACCGCATCCACCATCGGCGCACCCAACGCCCCGTTCAAGCGCGAACCCACAGCCGAAATGGCCGCCGCTTCAGTCGTGAGAACCGAGAGCGCACGTCGCAAAATGGCGACAGGGTCTACTGCAATATTCATGCAAGGCAGTATATCTGCCCCGAATCAATCAAGCGTGCAAATGGTGCGGTGCAGCGTGGTGACAGGTGATTGCAGTTGCGGTTGGCCGGCGTCGCCTCGCAACAGCTTTTCCATGAATGTCATATTGCGTATGGGCTGCCGCTTCATTTATTTCATAATCGACTTTATGCATAACTTGTATCTAGCCCCTGAGTCGCCTGGCATTGGTGAAAAGGCTGCTCGCCAGAGATTCGGGAAAAAAGCTAAAGGTCAACCCGTGTCATCGCACTGCGCTGCGCCAGAATGTTGCCCGGAAATCCGTTTAACCAATGCTCAACGATGAGTTCGCGGCTGGTTAGCGCCGTCACCCGCAGTATGCCCACCTGCTTGCCAGTAAATCCCGGCACCGGACACGCCGACGTCGCGCAGTCGGGATTCGGGGCAGACTGGTACTCATGGATTTCAGCCTCGTAGATGTTGGGCACGGGCGTGCGTCGGCTGCTGTGGAAAAAGTACCACCGCGGTTGACCATCGCGGCCAAACAGATTCCAAGAGCCCACGAGCGTCGCGGGCTGCGCCACGCTGTGCGTGATCACTAGCAGGGAGCCAACGCTCGGCGCGTCGATCCACGTGCCTGAGAGGTTGGCATTCGCGCCGCTACCGTCGCTCACGCCAAGCATTCCGGTCGCGGCGACACGTCCGCTGGCCTGCAGTACGTTGATATGGAGGACACCGGGCGTATTTGGCGTGTAATCAAGCTCGACGCGAAACGGCGTCAGTACCTGAGTGCAGGCGACCAGAGTGAACACTTCGGTCAGTCGAATGACCAATGTTCGCGGAGCCGTCGTCGTCTCTGACGCGACGGTCGCACCGACGGGCGGGCAGCCATTGGGCCATACACCATACACGCTGATCCGGCGCGCGGTGTTTGCCGCTGCGGTCAGCGGAACGACCTCCACCGAGCCGGACGTTACGTTCTGTGCTTGAACCGATGTGCCAAGAACGGCCAGCATCAGTAGCAGGGGGGCAAGCGCGCGGAACGAGCGGTTCGTGCGTGGCTGGATTATTTTCTGAATCATAGGTTGTACTCCGTGTGAAAGACTAGATGAAAAGGAAGCTGGGCGAACTCTGTCGAACCTGCTTCCCACGTGTCCCCCGTGTGCTCTTTTGACGTGAATGTCAGGCAATAATTTACTATCGTGCGACGGCTGCATCACCATTAGAACGCGCCACCCGCCGAACACATGACCCAACCGGCGCAGTTTGCGGGGTTGAAGTAAAGGTTCCGAGGCTGCTGCGTGCCAGCATAACCATTCGGAAAGAATATCTGCCCACCAACGTAGATAAAGTTAAGCTGGCCCTCGGCATTGGCTTGCGACACGAGTGCTGCGCTCGAGCTCACTGTCGCAGACGATTTGTAGGAGTAGTTTGCACTCTGTGCGCTGTCTTTTACGTAAATATTCCTGCTGCCATCGGTAAAAAAGAAACCGCTTGCATACCTGAAACCGCGTTGCCCCTGCGCGTTGGCCTGCACCACGAAATCGTCGGCCGAAACGTTGACATCGGTCGAAGGGTGTAGCTCGTACTGGTAGCGCGCGTCGCTCGTGTCTTTGCCATAGATCGCGACTGTGCTGCCGCCGATGCTGTACGTAAACACGAAGTAAAACCCGCTCGTGCCACGATCATTCGCCTGCGTCAGAAAGCCGCTGGTAGTCGTGGGCGCGGTCGGAAGTTCATAGTTGTAAGCGAGATTCGCGGTGTTATCGCGGACGTAATAGTTGCCAGAGGTCAAGAAGCTGTCGAAGCGAAATCCGCGTGCGCCGAATCCGTTGAGCTGAACCAGCAGAGCATTTGTGGTGCTGGTAGCGTCCTGCGCCTCGTAAGTAAAGTTGGTGTTCTGGTCTTTCACGTACAAATTTCCAAATTCGCTGCCCACGAACAATCCGCCGATGTATTGAAATCCACGCGTGCCCTGGGCATTCATCTGTGCCAGCAGTGCGGTGCGCTCGGTGACGTAGACGAGCGCTTCGTAGAGCGGCGTTCGCGCGCCGATGGCTGCGGGACAGCCAGCATCTATGAAGGCGAGCACTTTCGCGTTGGTATCGCGCGATGATGCGCCAAGATTGAGGCCAGCCGTCAGCGCAGGCCCACGATAACCAGCCAGATGACGGGCGACGATGGCGCTGTCAACGCTCGTGATCAGTGCGTCGCCATTCATGTCCAGCGGGCCGCGAAGATTGTCGAGATCGCGCTTGACGGTGACCGGATTCGCGCTCGACAAATTGGTATTCGCGACGAGAGACGGGCCGGTGAGCGCCGATGCGTGCCGGGCGAAAACGAGCCCCTTGTTGGTCAGGCCCCAGTTGCCATCGGTAAACGGACAGGCGGCTGTTGCCGGTGTCACTGACATGATCAGGGCGAGGCTGATCGCGCGACTGGCCATTACGAAGCAGCGCCTACATCGCGAAAATTCAGGCTTCATCATTGAGTCAGATTTGCTTCGTGGTTACCGTGCAGAGCCGTTGTCACGGTGCTCCGAGGTGGCCGCTGCTGCGATGACGAGCAGGCAAAGCAGCAGGCAAACACTGTATTCGCTGCCACCGGTGCCGTGTTCGCCGACAAACCAGCCAAGCTTTGCGTGAATGATCACGATGCCGCCGATCGCGACGCAAGCCAGCGCTGCTGCCATGCAGCGAACTTTGACGCCAGCGATCATCAGCGTGCCAGCCACGATTTCGACCACAGTAATGACCCAAACCAGCAGTAGAGGCTGCGGAAATCCACGCCCACCGAGGAAGTCCGCAAACTGTGGAATGGTGCCATTGACGATTCTGACCACGGCATGCGCCATGAACAGTAACGGAGTCACGACGCGGAGCACCGTGAGACTTGATTGAAGCGAGATGAAAGGGGGTGTGTTCATGGTTAACAGGGATTGATAGCGCTCGGGGAAGCGCGCGTCGTCGCCGACAAAAAGTCGCTGGGTGCCGGCTGCAGCAACCATGACGGCCAGCAGGTTGCAAGACGTCGGTCACATGCCAGCCCGTTTCATCGTCCACCTGCCAGCAAAAAGGAGCTGACAGCACAGAATCGCCACATGGCTATCGATTGACACTCAAGTTTACACTGTAAGTCTAGCATTAAGCTTACACCGTAAGTTAACGCAACACGTTAAGCTTGTGCATGATCCGCAATCAGCTACCGACCCCAGCGAAAACAGCAAGCAAGCGCCTCCGCGTCGCCAGCAGCACGCGCCCAGCCCGGGCGCCACGCACTGCGCTCAGTCGCGAACGAATTGAAGTTGAGGCGCTGGCGCTGATTGACGCCCAGGGCATTGAAGCGTTCAGCACGCGGAAACTCGGCGAGCGGCTTGGCTGCGAAGCGATGAGCATTTACCACCACTTTCCCAGCAAGGCGCATATCCTGGATGCGCTGGTGGATCGAGTGCTCGGTGGGATGCCGATTCCGGACAAAACGCTACGCCCAGCGTCGCGTTTGCGGCAATTTGCCGATGGCTGGCGACGCATTTCGCGGGAGCACCCACGTTTTTATCTGTGGCTGACACTGCACCAGTGGAATTCCGCCACCGGCGTTTGCTTTATGAGTGAAATGCTGGCCTGTTTCCAAGATGCTGGTTTGTCGCCGGAAATGGCAGCGCGTGGATTTCGCATCCTCGGGTACTACGTACAGGGCGCGACGGTTGATGAGAGCAGCGGCTACGCTCAGGGGCACTCGTCGCTGGCTCCGATGCCACAGGAAGAACTGGAGCGCGACTACCCGCAGGTGGCAATAGCCCGTCAATACACAACGCCGGAACACTTTGACCGCACCTTTGATCTGGGCTGGGACGCGCTGGTGCGAGAGTTAGGGCTGGAGTAGTCCGAAGCAACTCACCGACAGTACGTGATTGTGTGCGCGGTGCCAGCTTTTCCCCAGAACTCGGCGACCGATAACAAGCGCGTTTCAGCAAGAAGTTGTCACTTCAAAAAATGCGTCAACATCCGATTCAAAAAGCGCTGGCCAAGTTCGGTGGGGCGGATGAATTCATGTGTCCTGGTCAGCAATTCCTCGCGCTCAGCCTCGTCAAGCGCACGACTGACCAGAGAGATTGGATAGCCCGTGCGTTCGGCGAACCACACGACCGGAAAGCCATCGTTCAACCGCAACGCGTTCAGCATGAACTCGAAACCGACCTCATTTCGCTTCACTTCGCGGCGCTCAAACACACAATTTGCAGGATCGCTCGAGAGCGCTTTCTGCATGTAGTCGCGCGGTTGCTTCACGCGTTCGGTGCGAACGATTTTCGCGCCTTCTGTCGGGCTGCCCGGCATCGACAATTTGCCGTGCGCACCCGCACCAATCGCGACGTAGTCGCCGAAGCCCCAATAGTTCAAATTATGCTGGCAGCGCATGCCGGGTTTGGCATAGGCAGAGGTTTCGTAATGCTCGTAACCCGCTGCCGCGAGCATTTCCTCGACGCGGATTTGCATGTCGGCCGCTTCATCGTGATCGGGCAGCGGCGGCGGCTTTTTGGCGAAGACGGTATTTGGCTCCAGCGTCAACTGATAGCACGATAGATGCGGCGTCTGGAAGGCGAGCGCTTCCCGGATATCGCTCTCACATTCGGCCATCGATTGCGCCGCGCCGCCCGTCCGCGATGCGGGCAATGCGTACATCAGATCGAGATTCACATTGCCGACCGTTGCGAGGCCAATCTCCACCGCCCGCTTTGCCTCGGCACTGTCGTGCACGCGACCCAGCGCCATCAAGTGCGCCTCATTGAAACTCTGAATACCAATCGAGAGCCGCGTGATGCCGGCCGCTTTGAACTCGGCGAACTTCTGCATCTCAAAGGTGCCGGGGTTGGCTTCCAGCGTAATTTCGGCTTGCGGTGACAGCCGCGTGCGTGCTCTCACACCCGCCAAAATATCCGAAATCGCCTGCGCAGAAAACAGGCTCGGCGTACCTCCGCCGATGAACACCGTATGAATAGTGCGTCCCCAGAATTCGGGCAACTGCACCTCAAGATCGCTCATCAGCGCATTGGTGTAGTCCTGCTCGGGCAACCCGCCGCTCTGCTCGTGCGAATTGAAATCGCAGTACGGGCATTTGCGAATACACCACGGAATGTGGATGTAGAGCGAGAGCGGTGGCAGGACAGTGAAATGCGGGCCCAACATCGTGTGGTCGATCAATATCCGTGAACAGTATTGTCAGGAAATTGCTCCGACTTAACCTCGACGACGTATGCCGCGACGCCTTCATCAATGCTCGCGTAACCCTGCATGAAGTTCTTCACAAATCGGGGCATTCGACCTCGCGTGATGCCCAGCATGTCGTGCAACACCAGCACCTGCCCGGAGCAACCCACACCCGCTCCAATACCAATCGTCGGAATCGGCAACAGGATCGTGATCTCTGCGGCGAGCACCGACGGAATCAACTCGAACACGATCATCGCCGCGCCCGCATCGGAGAGCTCCTTCGCATGCTGGCGCAAAACGTCGGCCGCCTCATCCGTCTTGCCCTGAATGCGATAACCGCCAAGCGCATGCACCGACTGCGGCGTTAACCCCAGATGCCCACACACCGGCACGCCCCGTTCAGTCAGGAAACGCACCGTCTCCGCCGTCCAGCCGCCACCTTCAAGCTTCACCATCTGCGCGCCAGCCTGCATGAGGGCAGCGGCAGATTGCATCGCCTGCGACGGCGATTGCTGGTAGCTGGCAAACGGCATATCTCCAATCACCCAGGCTGTCCTGTTGCCCGCGGCCACCGAGCGAACGTGATACGCCATCTCATCGAGCGTCACCGGCACAGTGCTTGATTTCCCCTGCAGCACCATGCCAAGCGAATCACCCACCAGCAGCATCTCCACGCCCGCATCATCGAGCACGCGCGCGAATGTCGCGTCGTAGCAGGTGAGCATCGTGAGCTTTTCGCCCGACGCGTGCAGTTCGCGCAGGCGATGCAGCGTGATGGGTTTGCGAGCGGTAGCGGAATCGTGTGGGTGTGAGGACATGGGTTAAAGGCGATTGTGTTGTAGGAGCGGGGGGGCGCGACCCGGCGGTGGAGAAACCGGGAAAGGGTGGCGGCCAGCCCCTCCGACAAGAACACCATGCTTTCGAAGCGCCAAGCT
>JBBRVM010000181.1:0-7462 GCA_038246865.1 Burkholderiales bacterium | reverse complement strand
TGCGCAATCATGCCGCCCATTGACACGCCGATGACGTGACAACGCGTGATGTTGAGCGCATCAAGCACGCCGCGCGTGTCCTCCACCATGTTGCGCAGCGTGTAGTCGGCACGGATCGCCAACCCCATGCGGTGTTTAAGCCCCATCCAGACGAGATTCGGCGACTTGGCGGTCGTCTTGTGCGACAAACCGATGTCGCGATTGTCCAGCCGTACAACGCGGTAACCCGCATCGGTCAGGGCTTTCACGAAAACCGGTGGCCACGCAATCAACTGCATGCCGAGACCCATGATGAGGAGCACGGTGGGCGCGCCGTCAGGTCGTCCGGGCTCGTTGATTTCGACCTCGAAGTCGAGGCCGTTTGCTGAAACCTTCATATGCGAGGCGCCCTAGCCGAACAGGAACCGCGCAGCCATCGGCGGCGTAAACGCGCGCCACGTCCCGGCGGGTTGCGCCAGACGGTCCGCGATGACGTACCAGGCTGCGGGGTTCGCACCAATACCCAGATGGCTCGCGAAAATTTCAATGTTTTCGATGGCGGAATTCTTCGCATCAGGCTTCTGAATGCTCGCGGGCCATGCCACCACGCCATCGGTCTTTGAGTACAAACTGGTGAACGGCACCGGTGGCGCTTCGGCGATCGCCCGCAGCATCACCTCATCCGGCAAGGTCTCGCCCGAGAGCATCGAATACACGCGCCATGCGTTGGTCGAACGTGGGCTTTGTGCGAACGGTGTGCCGAGCGTAATGACATTGCGCACCGCCTTCGGTGCCAGTTTTGACATCTCGCGCGCGTACACACCACCCAGGCTCCATCCGATCAGTGACACCGGCAGCTGGGTGTCTTTGTGAACCGCCTCCAGTTGCTCCTGCATGCGGGCCAGCACACCCTTGCGCGGCCCGCGATTCATGCCCTGATACCAGCCATGAACCTCGTAGCCCAAGTCCTTCAGGAAGGCGCGTAGCGGTTGCGTGGAGGCGTCGCCCGCAGCGAGACCCGGATAAACGATCACGTGTTGCGTCGCCTCGGGAGCAGGGCGCGGCCACGAGCCCATCATCTTGAGCATCGGCCAGGCAGCAAGAGCTACCCCCCACTCCCACGGGGCTCGCGCTTCAAGCGCCATCAGGAAAGGGTTGGGGGCTTTTGCGTTAGCAGGTTGATTGGGCACAGTGACTTTGCGGAAAATGTTCCGATGTGATCTTAACGGGACGCGTTTGAGTCAATGCTCAAACACTACGGGATTTTTTGGCAGACGGCGTCTTGCTGGTTGGCTTGCTTAAGGGTTTGCGCGAGGTGGTTGCTGCAGGCTTGCGCTTCGCTGCGGTCTTTGCCGTTGCTTTTGGCGCGGGTTTGGCGGCAACTTTCGCGACCGGCTTTGCCTTTGACTTTGGTGTTGTTTTGGCGATTGGCAAAGGAGCATTCACCGCAATCTCCAGCACTTCGCCACGTTCCTTTTCAAGCGCCACTTTCGCCTCGGCGAGGGCCACCAGTTCATCGAAGCCACCGGCAATCGCGACAGCGAAATCAGTCAAGTCGGGCACCGCTTCCTTGCACGCGATGATTCCGAAATCGATACGTCCGCAATACGTTTGCACCGTAATGTTTAACGCCAGACCATGCGTGATGATCGACACCGGGAAGAATGTTTTCATCTGCGCGCCCGCCAGATAAAGTGGTACCTGCGGCCCCGGTACGTTACTGATCGCCACGTTAGCGACCGGTGGCAAACGCTCCATCAATTTGGTGCTCGCCACGGCTGCATTCAGGCGCGACACCATGAGCGGTGCCAGCAGGCCGGGGTAATCCGTCGGCAAAACACTCTTCAAACTCTTGAGCGATTCCTTAATTTTGTTGGTCGAGGTGAGGATCGCGGTCCAGCGCTTCGCAGCGTCGCCGTGATGGGTGCCCAGTTCAGCGAGCACCATCGAGGCCTGATTGTTGAGTTCCTTGTTGCTCTCTTCGCGCAGGCTCACGGGCATTGCTGCGACCAGCGTTTTCTTTGGCAACGCGTTGTGCGATTTGAGATAAGTGCGCAGCGCCGAGGCGCAGACGAACAGCACACCGTCATTGACCGAGCCGCCCAGCACCTTGGTCGCAGCGCGCGTTTCTGCAAATGACAGCGTCGCCGTCGAAAAATTTCGCTTCGCCGAAATGTTCACGTTGAACGGTGTGCGCGGAGCAAAGTTGAACGGCACTTTGCGGTTCGACATCGCCTTCTTGATCATTGGAGAAGCGGCCTGCACGACAGCACCCGCCAGACTCGGCAACGATTTGGCAATTTTTGCGTACTGCGCTAGCGAATTGGAGAACGCCGCACCAATCATCTCGCCGATTTTCATGCTGGTTTTGGGAGGCACGGCGCGCACTACGGCGGGCGGCACTTCACGCGGCGTCGCCGACAAATCGAGGATTGAATTGGCGAGCACGATGCCGCCTTTTCCGTCGAGCGCGGCGTGATGCACTTTGCCGTAAAAGCCAATTTCGCCCGTCTTCAATCCCGAGAACACCGTGAACTGCCACAGCGGTTGCGAACGATCCAGCAGACGAGCATGTTCCTTCGCCACCGCCGCTTCAAGCTGACGCATCGAGCCCGGCTTGGGAATCTTGATGTGTTGCACGTGATAGTCGAAATCAACCTCGTCCACGTGCTCCCAGTGCGGATGCCCCAGGCCGTATTTCTCAAGCGCCAGCACGTTGGTGAAGATCGGCGCGAGATGCAGTCGCTTCTTCAAGTGAGCAACGACACTCGCATCGAAGTCGTGTTTGAGCGCGGGCGGCACCTCGTACACGCACAGACTTGCGACATGCATCGGCTGCTCCGGCGTCTCCAGATAAAGAAACGACGCGTCGAGCCCGGACAGTGACTTTGCCATGTTGCTTTCCTCCTGACCGTGAGGATAGACGATTGACCGCGCTTAACGGGCGTTCCCTACAGCTTCGTATCTAGTGTGCTGCGCCCTCGCGACCTCGCCCGGCGAGCGCGTGAGCGGTTCGGGTCACATTGATACGCTACGCTACGCTGCGATCAGGTCACCGGCAGCGAGCCGACAAACCGACCATTGCAATCACCGCGCCAGCAACACCCGCGCGGAGCGGTTTCGCCCTACTGGGCGCCGCCTGTGGAGATTGGCGTCTCTTTCAGAGAGGAGGCGGGTGGCGAAGACGGCGGCGGCAACCTTGTCTGCAGCTAGCGCCCGCGACGACCCATCTCGCCTGGCGATGATGTGCGATGTCTTCTTCAATAGTCGCGGCTAGTCGAACGTCAGCGTTAGCGAGCCGTTGATCACAGGATCGAGCGACGCGGCCTGGTTGCGTACACAGATGTCGATGCGCGAAAAACGTTTGCAATCAAACGCGTCGCCCGTGTCCACCACACGAAATTCGATGGCCTTTCCAAATTGCGCTTCAAGCTGGCGAATGCGCAGCTTAGCGCCGTGCCCCGGTACATCGCTAGCTTATCGCCAACATCCCGTCAAAGTCCCGATTCGTAACGCAACGTAACGTTGCCGCGATGGGGCGGACTAAAGGGCCTGCCTGAGCCGACCGATCCCCTCTTCGATCTTCGCCACATCCGCTGTGGCGAAGGACAGGCGCAGGGTGGACAGATCCGGATCGCGCGCGAAGAACGGCGCGCCGGGGACGAAGGCCACCAATTTTTCTATCGCACGTTTGGCGAAGTCATTCGCGTTACGGCCTTCGCTCAATTTGGCCCAGAAGAACATGCCGCCCTGAGGCTGGTTGAATTCGATGGCATTGCCCAGCTCACGGCGCAGGCATTCGGCCATCACGCGGGCGCGCTCGGCGTACGTGGTGCGAACGACGTTGAGCACACCCTCGAGACGACCCATCGTGAGGTAATGCGCGGCGGTGGCCTGGGTCAGGTTGCTGGTGTGAGCGTCGCTGAATTGCTTGCACATGGTTGCGTTGGCGAGCAGTGCAGGCGGTGCGATCATCCAGCCGACGCGCAGGCCGGGCGACAGGATTTTGCTCATGCTGCCGCAATGCGCGAGCCAGTCGCGGCTGCCTGGAACGCTGTCGCTCAAGGCGAGCATCGAGGGCGGGGGTGGCGTTTCGAAATACAGTTCGCCGTAGGGGTCATCTTCGACGATGAGTGTCTTCGTGTGAGCCGCGATTTCGAGAATGCGTTTGCGTCGTTCCAGCGAGAGCATCGCGCCACTGGGGTTGCCGAAGGTGGGGATGAGATAAATGAACTTCGGTTTCAGCTCCTCGATCATCTTTTCGAGTTTGTCGACCTGCACGCCGTCGGCGTCAATCGGCACCGCGTGAATGTCCGCGCCGTACAGACGGAAACATTGAATGGTGGCCAGGAATGTCGGCGCTTCAACGATCACTTTGTCTCCCGGCGAGATCATCGTTTTGCCGATGAGATCAAGCGCTTGCTGGCTACCGGTTGTGATGATTAGCTGCTCCGGCGTGACCGATGCACCCTTGTTCCGCATGAAGGCGGCCGCCTGTTCGCGCATCGGGCCGTAGCCCTCGGTTGCACCGTATTGCAGTATCGGGCCGGGGTTCGAGGTGAGCACCGCGTCGGCGGCCATGCGAATACCCTCGGCGTCAAACAGCGCCGGGTCGGGAAAGCCGCCGGCGAAGCTGATGATGCCCGGTTTGCCGAGCAGCTTGAACAACTCGCGAATGGCGGAGGTTTCTACGTTCTGAAGGCGGTCGGCGAATTGCATGGCGCGGGGCTGGTTGTGTTGGTTTGAAGGATGCTAGCTAAATGGCGACTGGGTTGTGTTGCAGGGCATTTTGGGTGGGACGCCAGTCATCCACTTTTTAGCAAGTGCGCCACTGTATTGGGGCTAGAGCGCCAGAATGGCGCTTATCGACTTACGCCAATTCTTCCGATCAGCCCCTATGCAGACAATGGTTTCACTAAAAAGCTGAATGCCACACTTTACGTTGGACCCTGAGCTTTGCAAAAGCGGTGCGGGGCTTACCAGCCTAAACAAACTCAAAATTGCCGAGCCGCTTTGGGCGATTTCGACCAACCCCGTAGCCTTGCCCTGCGCTACCTGCTACCTTACCGGCAGACCCAAATGTAGAGGAGATCGCCGGGCACTCAAACTTCAGCGACTTTCCCCTCGCTAGGACGCGGCGTAACAAAGTGGTGAGCGCCGCAGAGGCTGTGCGACTCATCCATGATGGCGACACGATCGCCACGGGCGGCTTTGTGGGCATTGGCTTTGCCGAAGAAATTGCGATTGCCCTGGAGCACAGGTTCCTGCAAACACAGGCCGAGACCGGCATTGGCTCACCTGGTCAGCTCACGCTGGTGTACGCCGCTGGCCAGGGGGATGGTAAATCGCGAGGGCTGAACCACTTTGGGCACATCGGCATGCTGCGCCGCGTGATTGGCGGCCACTGGGGAATGACGCCCCGCTCTGCAGAGCCTCGCGGTCAACAATGAGATTGAGGCCTACAACCTGCCACAAGGGGTGCTCGCGCATTTGTTCCGCGACATTGCGGCGGGCAAACCGGGCACGCTAACGCATGTGGGGCTAAACACTTTTGTTGACCGCGTTCATGGCGGCGGCAAGATCAACCAGCGCACTACCGAGGATCTGGTTCGTCATATCCAGATTGATGGCGAAGACTTCTTGTTTTACAAAGCCTTTCCGATCACCGTGGGCATCATCCGCGCCACCACGGCCGACCCGGATGGCAGCCTCAGCATGGAGCGCGAGGCGCTCACGCTGGAAGCCCTCGCAATCGCCATGGCCGCGCGCAACAGCGGCGGCATTGTCATCGCGCAAGTAGAGCGGATTGCCGAGCGCGGCACCTTGCACCCGCGCAGCGTGAAGGTTCCCGGAGTCATGGTCGACGCCGTTGTGGTGGCGACCGACCCGGCGCACCACATGCAAACCTTTGCCGAGCAATACAACCCGCCTACTCTGGCGAGATACGCGTGCCCGTCGACTTGCTCGTGCCCATGCCGTTGAACGAGCGCAAGGTGATTGCGCGCCGTGCCGCGCTCGATCTAAAGGCCAACAGTGTGGTGAACCTGGGCATCGGCACGCCGGAGGGCGTGGCCAGCGTGGCCGCTGAGGAAAATGTCATTGATCTGGTCACGCTGACTGCGGAGCCAGGCGTCATCGGCGGCATACCGGCTGGGGGCTTGAGTTTTGGTGTAGCGGAACCGAGCAGTTTGATTTTTATGACGGTGGCGGCCTCCATATTGCGGTGCTGGGACTGGCGCAAGCCGATGCGGGAGGCAACCTGAACGTGAGTAAATTTGGTACGCGCTTATCGGGCGCCGGGGGCTTTATCAACATCAGTCAGAACGCCAAGAGCGTCATGTTCGTAGGCACCTTTACTGCGGGTGATTTGGCGGTGCGGGTAGAGGGTGGGCGTTTGCATATTGATAGCGAAGGCACACAGCGCAAGTTCGTCAAGAACGTTGAGCACCGCACCTTCAGCGGTCGTCTGGCGCGCCGACGCGGCAAGTCGGTGTTGTATGTGACCGAACGCTGCGTGTTCCGGCTGGCTGGTACGCCCGAAGCGGCAGTGGAGAATCACGTCACCCAATTGCTGCAACCGCTGGAATCAAAAGGTGAGCGGTTGCGGTCGTGGTCAACAACGACAGCTTCACGAAAGCGGCCCCACTGGTCGATCTCTACGATGCCATGGTGCAGCGACTCACCGAGCGCTTTTACAGTCGCGTGACACGCGACGGCACAGGCGGGTTTTTGAAGGCCCGACTGGAAAAACGGGCAGACCGGTAGCACTGTTGTCCAAAGGGCTTGGCGGTGGGCCAGTTACCGCGTCCTGCGCAGGAGCGGCTACCGTCTAAGCAGAGTCTCGCCCGTCATCTCCGCCGGTTTCACGAGCCCCATCATCGCCAGCAGCGTCGGTGCAATGTCTCGCAATGCGCCACCTTCGCGGATCGTCATTGCATCCGGGCCGACGTAGACAAGCGGGACTTTGTCGGTGGTGTGTTGCGTGTGCGGCTGATCCGATGCGGGGTCATACATCTGCTCGCAGTTGCCGTGATCGGCGGTGATGAGTACTTGCGCGCCGCTGGCCTTGGCGGCGAAGACCACCTGAGCGAGCGCGACGTCAAGCGCCTCGACTGCTTTGATCGCGGCGGGCAGAATGCCAGTGTGGCCAACCATGTCGCCGTTGGCGTAGTTGCAGATGATGGCAGCGTACTTTTTCGACTCAATCGCACGGATGAGTTTGCTCGTGACTTCCGGCGCGCTCATTTCGGGTTGCTGGTCGTAGGTTTCGACCTTGGGCGAGGGCACCATGATGCGGTCTTCGCCCACGTAAGGCTGTTCGCGGCCGCCTGAGAAAAAGTAAGTCACGTGAGCGTACTTTTCGGTCTCGGCGATGCGTAGTTGTGTCAGTCCGTTGCTCTCCAGGACGGCACCCAGATCGTTGACGATGGCGTCGTTGCGAAACGCGACTGGCAGCGCTGCGTACGCATCGCCGTAATGCGAC
>JBBRVM010000180.1:0-7466 GCA_038246865.1 Burkholderiales bacterium | reverse complement strand
GCATTTGAGCCCACCGCCCACAAGGATGGCGCAGGTTGTGCTGGGACCTGCGGTCACGCGCAAGGCCGCGCCGCCCAGTCCCGAGACAGCGGTGGGCACGGTGCGCGTCGTATTCGTACCGTCTCCGAGTTGGCCGCTCCCGTTGAAGCCCCAGCACTGCAATGCTCCGCTGGTTTGCAGCGCGCAGGAGTGACTGCTACCCACCGAGATCCCTGCGACGCCGCTAGATTGGCCGACCACGTCGGTGGGCAAACTACGTGAACTCGTCGTGCCATCGCCGACCCTTGCACTCCCCCAGCATTTGACGCCACCCGTGGCGCCCAACGCACAGGTGTTGTTGCCACCCGCCGCGATAGTCACAGTCCCCGAAGGTAAGCCGGACACCGAAATGGGAGTCACCTGTGGCGAAGGCGAGGTCGCACCTGTGCCGAGCTGGCCAGATGAGTTGTTACCCCAGCACTGCGTCGCACCCGTCGACAGCAGCGCACAAGAGTGATTACTCCCAGCGGCAATGGCGACAGCGGTTGCCGACAGCCCGGCGACCGCGACGGGTGTCGTTCTACCAAGAATGCTGCCGTCGCCTAACTGCCCATAGCTGTTGTCACCCCAACACATCACGCCGCTCGTCGCGGTAATCGCGCAAGTGTGATTAGACCCAGCGGCGAGCGCCCCTATGCCAGCGCCCAAGCCCGAAACCGCAATCGGCTGCGCGCTCTTCACGCCACTGCCATTGCCCAACTGTCCGTAATACTCATTGTCACCCCAACACTTAACGATGCCGCCGCTGGATAACGCACAGGTGTGGTTGCTCCCCACCACCACCGACGGGCTGCTCGCTGCTGCGCTTTGGGTGACGGTTTGTACCAGTACGGCTGCGCTTGCAGCGTTGTTGGCATCGCCTGCATAGCTAACTGTGACGGTGTGATTTCCATTACTGAGCGCACTCGTGGGGCCGCAGTTGACTTGACTCGAATTTGCGCCAGAAAGAGCCATCCCCGCACACCCAGCGATGACAGTTGCGCCATCGTAAAAAGTAGCGGTTCCGCTCGGATTAACGCCACTTATCGTCGCCGTGAAGCTAACGCCTTGACCTGCGATTGACGGGTTCGTCGATGACACGAGCGCAATGCTGGCGGGCGGTGGATTGACGACGTGAGTGACCGGCGGTGAGCTGCTTGCGGGGTTGCTACCGTCGCCGCTGTACGTTGCTGAAAGGCTACGCGAACCCACTGGCAGAGTGCTCACCGTGCAGCTCGCCGCAGCGGCGCTGACCGCCACAGAGGCGCAGCCCGCGATGCTCGTTGCGCCATTAAAAAAAGCAACGCTGCCGGTCGGTGATGTGCCAAGCACGGTCGCCGTGAGCGTGACGTTGCTGCCGAAATTGGAGGGATTTGGCGCAGATGTGAGCGAGGTAATCGAGGTCGCGAAACCGACTACCGATGCGCCTGGCTGAGAGCGGTTGCCGGTGATGGTGCCGTTACCCAATTGCCCGTTGGTATTGTCTCCCCAGCAGCGCGCGGCACCGCCAGTGGTTACCGCGCAAGTGTGGCTGTAGCCTGTCGAAATTGCACTGGTGTTGCCCGCGAGGGCTGGCACCGTCGTAGGCGCGATGTATGAGGAAGCCAGACCATTGCCAATTTGTCCCATTCCCCCTTCCCCCCAACACATTGCGGAGGCGCTACTGTTAATCGCACACGTGTGCGTACCACCCGACTTAACTGTGGCCGCACCGGCACTAAAACTCGTGACGGCGGTTGGCACCAGTCGACTGGAATAAGAGTTGTCGCCCAATTGACCGTTACCGTTGTAACCCCAGCACTGCAAAGCATTCGCCGTGGTTCTAGCGCAGGTGTGTTCGACACCAGCTGAGATAGCCGCGACACCGCTTTCCAGGCCAACAACTGGCACTGGAACGAGGCTACTCACCGTGTTGTTAGTTCCCAATCTGCCGAGGTCGTTGGAACCCCAGCAGAGCCCTGCGCCTCCCGTGGTGACAGCGCAAGCGTGGTTGGCACCCATTAAAATAGCGGCGACACCCGAGGTTAATCCGCTCACATCGACGGGGATCAGCCGCTGCGTGGTGGAACCATCGCCCAATTCGCCAGACGAGTTGAGGCCCCA
Source organism: Burkholderiales bacterium (assembly GCA_038246865.1). Lineage (GTDB taxonomy): Bacteria > Pseudomonadota > Gammaproteobacteria > Burkholderiales > Casimicrobiaceae > Casimicrobium. The sequence continues at coordinate 5,345 of JBBRVM010000180.1, read as the reverse complement.
GCATTTGACGCCGCCTGCGATAGTCAATGCACAGGTGTTGGAACCCAAAGTACTAATCGCCGCCACTCCGCTTGTAAGACCGGCCACGTCGACCGGTGTCAGGCGCGTGTAGCCCGTTCCATCGCCCACGTAGCCTCCTCCCCAACACTTTACGCCTCCTGCGATAGTTAAAGCACAGGTGTGAATGTTGCCAGCCGCGACGGCTGCGACGCCACTGGCAAGCCCCGTCACGTCGACAGGCGTCAACCGTCTGAGCGTGCTTCCATCGCCTAATTGTCCGTTCTGATTTTGCCCCCAACACTTAACGCCACCTGCCGTGGTGACCGCGCAGACATGCCCGACATAGCCCGCAGAAATCGACGCGACCCCGGACGACAATCCAACGACATCGCCGGGGGACAGTGCATTGACACCGCTGTTGTCGCCCATCTGCCCGAAGCTATTGAGACCCCAGCACATGACGCCACCGCCTACTGCGTTCGAGGTCAGCGCGCACGATGTCCGCTCGCCGGCTGCAATGCCAACCACATGAGCGGAAAGTCCGAGCACGGTTTGCGGGGTATTGCTCGATCCAGTTGTCCCGTTACCAAGCTGCCCGACGTCGTTGTAGCCCCAACATTTGACGGTGCCGACTGTAGTCACTGCACACACATGGTACGAATGGGCTGCGATTGCCGTCACACCGCTGGTCAGGCCCGTAACGTCTACCGGCGTGGCGCGATGGGTATAGCTGGCATCGCCTACGCCACCAGCACCGTTGTAGCCCCAGCACTTGACACCACCCGCCGTGGTCAACGCGCACGACGAATACGCGCTCAACGCCGTCGACACAACCCCGGAGCCCATGCCAAGCACATCTACAGGAGACGTGCGCACCGTACCAGCGACACTATTGTCGCCAATTTGTCCGTAGTTGTTAGTGCCCCAGCACTTTAGCGCGCCGGCAGTGGTCACCGCGCAGGTATGCAGATAACCGCCAGTAACCTTAGTGACGCCACTGGCCAGCCCAACGACGTCGGTGGCGACACTGCGGCTAGTCGTGGAACCATCGCCCAGTTCACCGTAACCATTGCGCCCCCAACACTTCAAGCCGCCGCTGGTTGTGACCGCGCAGCTATGAGACCAGCCCGTCGCAATCGATGCCGCGTTGGTGCCGAGTGAGGTCACTGTCACCGGCGTTAGCCGCTGCGTTGTCGTTCCGTCGCCAAGTTCGCCGTCGTAGTTTTGTCCCCAGCAGCGCACCGAAGCATCAGACATCCTCGCGCAACTGTGATTGCCTCCGACGCTGACAGAGACAGCCCCGCTTGCGATGCCGGACACCGTCACCGGTGCCGCGCGCGGCGTTGTCGTACCGTCGCCAAGCTGCCCGTTCCGGTTGTCGCCCCAACACTGCACGGCACCCGCCGAGGTGACAACACACGAGTGATTCGAGCCGGAGGCAATGGCGGTAGCCGCAGCTTGTGCTTGACCCGCAAAGAACGCGCATACCGAGCCAACCAGGGCGGACAACACCGCGCGCCGCACAACATAACAATAAGAAGCAAACGTCGAATTCATCACGCACCCCTGAGGCTTTTTGGTCTTACGTCCGATGGTGCGGATTTATCGGGATTTCGGCCCTACCTGATCGGGTGGGATTTGCGTACGAATAGGCGACTAAAGCGAGTTTTCGCCGAAACACTACCCGCGCTGATGCGCCAATATGCGCTGATGCAATCGCGAGATCGACCACCATACGCCGAGCGCGACGAAGGGAATCGCGACCGCCGCGGTGATCTCGGGCGACGACGGCCAGCCTCAGGTTTGCATGCCTGTCGCGACAATACTGATACGCCCGAAGATGTGACACGTGATCGCCGCAGCCGACAAACCTTCCACCGTCGATTGCAGTTTGAGCTGCAAATCCCCGCGATGATTCATCGTGGCGAGCAGCGCTTCACTATTCTTCTGTTGCATCACCTCGACGCGGGTGCGCAACAGGTTGCTCGTGCGCGAAACGCGTTGCGACAGCGAACCTCGTCGGTGTACGGCCCACTCGCAGATGTTGCGTGCTGGACTCAAGCGGCGATCCTTGAAATTGCGAAAGGTTTGCAGGAACGGAATGCGCATTTCGCCGAACTCGCCGATGCTGGGATCTACGAGCGAAAAGTAGGCGGCGCTTGCCGAAAATCTGGAGTGCAGCGCAGCGTATTGCGATTCGATTTGGCCCGCGAGGCGTGTGAGCCTATCCATCGATTGTGGCTCTTCTTAACGGCGAATTGTTGCAATAGAGGTGACGAGTTCAGCCAGTTCACGTTTGGCGTGCGTCTGCTCACCGTAGGAACTGATCGCCGCCGCAAATCCGACTCGCAGGTTTTGCTTCAATGATAAGATAGTAATCAATTACTATCTTATGTGATGTGCCAACGTGATTTCTCGTGCAAAGAATCTTCCGGCAGACGAGCGTCGTGCCGTGACGGTGGAGTCCGTGGTCGAGCTCGCTGGTTTGCAAAACCCGAGCGAAATCACCACGGCGGCCATCGCCAAACACATGAACTTGACGCAAGGCGCACTGTTTCGCCACTTCCCCAACAAAGAGGCCATCTGGCAGGCCGTCATGGAGTGGGTGACGGAGAGTCTTCTGGAACGGATCGACCGTTCAGCACAGGGAATCGAATCGCCCCTCGCGGCTATGGAGGCCATGTTCTTGAGTCATGTCGGGTTCGTCTCTGAGCATCCTGGCGTTCCCAGAATGATGTTTGGCGAGCTTCAGCGCGCCGAGTTGACGCTGGCCAAGCGTACGGTGCAAACATTGATTCAGCGCTACGGAGAGCGCCTGCATTGCCTCATCGAAAAGGGCAAAGATTGCGGCGAGTTGTCACCCTCGCTGGACAACGGGGCGGCGGCCACGCTGTTTATCGGCACGATTCAAGGACTCGTCATGCAATCGCTCCTTGCGGGCGACATGGCGCGCATTCGCCGCGACGCGCCCCGCGTATTTGCAATCTATCGGCGCGGCATCGGGAGAGAACTATGAAACGTCTCCCCGTACAAGGCCGCACCATAGCGCTGCTGGCCGTCATCGTCCCACTGCTTGCCATTTTCATCTACGTTGGGCTGCACTCTGGCCCGCTGGCGCCGGTGGCGGTGACGGTAGCAACGGTGGAGTCACGGGCGGTCACGCCGGCGCTGTTCGGCGTAGGCACGGTTGAGGCCCGCTATACGTACAAGATCGGTCCCACTTTTGCGGGAAGGATCAAACGCCTGGACGTGCACGTTGGCGACCTGGTGAAGGCCGGACAGGTGCTCGGTGAAATGGAGCCGGTCGATCTCGATGATCGCGTGCGCTCACAGGGGGCAACATTCAAGCGGGCGGACGCCGTGTTGCGCGAGGCAGAAGCGCGCCACACCTACGCCCAAACCCAAGCGCATCGTTACGAGCAATTGCTAGCAGCGCGCTCGACCAACGAGGAAATCGTCACCACGAAACGGCAGGAACTGCAGATTGCCGAGGCCGCGCTATCTGGCGCACGGGAAGAGATCGTCCGGACTCGTTCCGACCGCGACGCCGTGGTTGCGCAACGGAGCAATCTGCGCCTGATCGCGCCGGTCGACGGGGTGATCGCCGCGCGCGATGCCGATCCCGGCACGACCATCGTGGCTGGCCAGGCGGTGGTGGAATTGATCGACCCAAAAAGCGTGTGGATCAATGCGCGCTTCGATCAAATCAGCGCAGCGGGTCTGGCGGGCGGACTGCCAGCCCGTATCGCATTGCGTTCGCGTAGCGGACAGACGCTTAACGGTCGCGTCCTGCGGGTAGAACCCAAGGCCGACGCAGTCACCGAGGAAACACTCGCAAAAGTGCTCTTCGAGGCCATTCCGCAGCCGTTGCCGCTGTTGGGTGAGCTGGCCGAAGTGACGGTTGATCTCCCCGCCCTCCCCGCCGCCGCACTCATACCTAACGCCGCCGTCCGCCGCAACGGCGATAAAGTGGGAGTCTGGCAAATCGTGGCGGGTGATCTGCAGTTCTCCCCAGTCACGCTCGGCGCTGCCGACCTTAACGGTTACGTGCAGGTGCGCGATGGGATCAAGAGCGGCGATCAAATCGTGACCTATAGCGAAAAGGCGCTCACCGCACGTAGCCGTATTCATGTTGTTGATCGCATTCCGGGAGTAGCCCCGTGATCAGTCTGGCGGGACGCGACATTCTCCATTCATGGGGAAAGTTCGTCTTCACTGGCGTCGGTCTGGGTTTGCTGATCGGTGTCACCCTGGTCATGGCCGGGGTTTACCGAGGGATGGTGGACGACGGTAAGGCACTGCTCGATAACAGCGGCGCTGACCTTTGGGTGGTACAAAAAGACACGCTTGGCCCCTACGCAGAATCGTCCAGCGTTAACGACAGCACCTATCGCACCATCCTCGCCATGCCCGGCGTCGCACGGGCGGCAAACGTAACGTATCTGACCATGCAGGTGCGCAAAGGTGGCGCCGTTGGCGAAAGCGAAAGCGATGTGCGCGCCATGGTGGTCGGCATTGCACCCGGCGAACTAGGTGCCACGCCGGGATGGCCGCCCTATCTCGTGACGGGGCGACAAATCACGCGCAGTCACTACGAAGCAGTGGCCGACATCGCCACCGGTTTTAAGCTGGGTGATCGCATCACCATCCGGCGCAATCATTACAGCGTCGTGGGGCTGACGCGCCGCATGGTGTCTTCGAGCGGCGATCCCATGGTGTTCATTCCGCTGAAAGACGCTCAAGAAGCGCAGTTTCTCAAGGACAACGATGCGATCTGGCAAAGCCGTCGTCGCACCGAAGCGAACCCCGCCTTCAACCGCCCCGGCGTTCCCGGCCTGCTTGATGCCGTCATCGCGTCACAGAGCACCAATGCGTTCGTCAACGCCGTGCTGGTCACGCTGAAGCCCGGTCACGCGCCCGACGAAGTTGCTGAATCCATCCGCCGCTGGAAGCGCTTGACGGTCTACACCCGAGCGCAGATGGAGGACATCCTCGTCGGCAAGCTGATCGCTACCTCGGCTAAACAGATCGGCATGTTCCTGATGATTCTGGCCGTGGTGAGCGCTGCGATTGTGGCCTTCATCATCTACACGCTGACCATGGACAAAATCCGCGAAATCGCGGTGTTAAAACTCATCGGCACCCGCAACCGCACCATTGCCGCGATGATCATGCAACAGGCGCTCGCACTGGGCGTGATCGGCTTCGTGGTCGGCAAGATCACCGCGACGTTCGCCGCGCCGATGTTTCCCAAATATGTGCTGTTGATGCCGCTCGACACCGTCGCCGGTTTCTTCGCCGTACTCATCATCTGTATTTTGGCCAGCGTCGTCGCCATTCGCATG
>JBBRVM010000179.1:0-7481 GCA_038246865.1 Burkholderiales bacterium | reverse complement strand
CATGATGCACGTCGCTGTCATTGGTGCCGGCTGGGCGGGCGCAACCGCCGCGCTGGTGCTCGCACGCGCTGGTATCCACGTAACCGTGTTTGAGGCGAACAGCATCGCCGGCGGACGTGCCCGCGTCGTCAAAAAGTCAGGCCGCCTGTTTGACAACGGGCAACACTTGTTACTCGGGGCCTACAGGCGATCACTGGCAATGGTTGATAGCCTTCACGCGGCTGATTCAGCGAACGAAGCGCCCTATTTGCGGTTACCGCTGATGCTGCAATCCGCGCCGAAAATACCTGCGGCGCTTTCACTTGTAGCACCAAATCTTCCTGCACCACTGCATTTGTTGGCCGCAATCATTACTGCAAAAGGTCTCAGCCTGTCCGAAAAAATTGCGGCAGCCGCATGGGCTGGGCGACACCTGCGTGGAGGGTCGATTGGTGCAGCCGTTACGGTTTCGCAATTGATCGAAAACCAGCCGCGGCGCGTGCGTCAATCGTTATGGGAGCCGTTGTGCATCGCCGCGCTGAACACGCCGCCGGACGCGGCAAGTGCGGGCGTCTTTGTTGAAGTGCTCAAACGCTCGTTTACTGGCGATGCGCGGGGCAGTGACCTCATTATTCCGCGTGTCAATTTGACGGCGTTGTTGCCTGAGCCGGCGCTTGATGCAGTGCGTTCGCTGGGTGGCGACGTCCGGCAAAGCACCTACGTCACGTCGGTCGCGACCACCACATCGGGTGCGAGCGTAAGGTTGCGCGATGAGGCAACACATGCATTCGACTTCGTCGTCATGGCAACCGGGCCGCAACATCTGCCGCGCCTACTCTCTGAAATACCGGCGGCGGCTGCCATTGGCGAGTCGCTGCGCACGCTCTCCTACGAACCGATCACGACAGTGCATTTTGACTTTTCACACGGTGATCTGGGACAGGGCGATCAAGCGCCCATGTGCATGCTGGACGGATCACCAGGACAATGGGTATTCTGGCATCCTCTTCCCAACGGCCATTGGCGAGCAAGCGTGGTGATAAGCGCAGATCATTGCTCTGGCGATGAATCGTCGTTGATCAGCGCGACGCTTTCGCAACTCGCACAAAGCTATGCGCTGCCGACTCCGACCTGGCAATTTGTCGTGACAGAAAAGCGGGCCACGTACTCATGTACTCCGAAACAATGTCGAATGTTGGCCAGCATTCCAAAGCGCATCGGACCGCTATTTTTCGCTGGCGACTGGTGTGTGCCTGAGCTTCCAGCAACACTTGAAGCCGCCGTGATTTCGGGTGAGTACGCGGCACAAAAAATAATTTCGGAGATCAATCATGACTGACGCACGAAACGTTTTCACCTACGGATCGCTCATGTTTCCTGCCGTCTGGAATCGTGTCGTACAGGGCGACTACCGCATCAGCGCGGCTACGATTCATGGCTTCCAGCGTCTGCGGATACGCGGCGAACAATACCCTGCATTAATTGTCAATCCTGACGCTGGCTTGCTAACCGGGCGCGTGTATTTCGATGTTTTAGCGAATGATATTGCGAGGCTGGATCACTTCGAAACCAGCGACTATGCTCGCGTATCTATCGTGGTCACGGTAGCGGACGAGGCGCTTGCAGCCGATGCCTACTTCACGCTCAAACCAGAAGTGCTGGAGCGACTGGAATGGAGTCCAGAGATTTTCGAGAGCGACGGCATGGAACCGTTTTTAGCGACGTATGCGGCAACCAACGCGCCGCCGAAGTAGCGGCACATTTACGGCGCTATTCGAACGGCACGATCACCGCGACGCGACGATTTTTGGCGCGGCCTTCGGGGGTGTCGTTACCTGCGAGCGGACGGTCAAAGCCAAAGCCGCGTCGCTCGAGATTTTCTTGAGCAAAACCGTGTTGGCTAACCGCTTGCGCGATTGATTCAGCGCGCTTCGTCGATAGTGTCCGGTTGAACTCAGCGGAACCGACATTGTCGGTGTGACCAAACAGACGCAGCTTTTTGATTTCAAGATTGTGCAGGTCGGTTGCCAACTTGCCAATCACAACCCTGGCGTTTTCACTAAGCACATCGCTGCCGGTTTCGAACAGCAGCGGACCGGGCAAATTCAGCACATAGCCTTCGTCGGTCTTCTCGAAGCCCAGATCAGTGAGTTTGCTCGTGAGCGACGGTTGCACGACGGGTGGTGGCGGCGCGGGCGGCGGCGCGCTGGCACATCCGCCAAGCAGCAGCGCGAGGGCGAACGCGGCAACGATAGTGCTCAGTGCTTGACGAACAAGCGAAAGGTGTTGAATTTTCATGATTTTCCGCTGGGGGATTTTCGCCCATGAATGGGCATCGCGATAACGTTAGTGGCCCCAGATTTGAGCACAGACGCACGCATCGCCAACGGCACCGACGCCGCAACACGAATCGATTCGTCCTGCGACAACGCCTTCGCGTTGTACATGGCCCAATCGGCCGCCTGCATGAGGTTTGTGGCATCGTCACCGTGATCCGGGAACACGGCGACGCCAATACTCGCCCGCACCGGGTGCGCCCATTCGTCCTCTGGCAGCGCGATGCCGAGCCAGACTGTCAGCCGTTCGCCCAGCTTCACCGCGTCGGAAACACTGGTGAGATTGGTTGTCACGACGACAAATTCGTCGCCCGCCAGACGCGCCAGGAAATCCGAGCTGCGCAGTGCCCGGCGAACGCGCGCAGCGGTCGCCACCAAAGCCGCATCGCCTTGCGAGTGACCGTGCGCGTCATTGATCTCTTTGAGTTCGTCCAGATCAATAAAAAGTACCGCGAGCGGCGTCCCCGAACCGTTGGCTTTGGCGAGCATCGTTTTCAACGTGGCATCAAGCATGGCGCGATTGGGCAATCCAGTGAGCGCGTCAGAAAAAGCGATGGATTCCAGGTGCTCGTTGGTCGCTTTGAGCTCGTACTGTTTGCGCTTAAGCTCGCGATTTTGTTCCGCGACTTGAAGAATCAACGCCTCAAAACTCGACGTCAGGCGATTAACCTCGCGCCCGCCACCACGCGGCGCGGGGGCTAGCAAATTTCTCGACGCACTGACCTCTTCGGCCCACTCTGACAGCTCCTCAACAGGCCTTAACAGCGCGCGGCTCAACGCTTTCGCCACCAACCAGCCCGCCAGCGCCGTAAACACCAAAACGACGGCGAGAATCATTAGTGCACGCGACACGCCATCACGCAAGGAGCGCTGGTTGGGATTGACCACCAACGTGCCGAGCGTTTCCTTGCCGTCGCGGCTCTGGTCATCCCGCAGCACATATTGCACAGGCTTCGCCTCGGCCAGCCCATCACCCCACGTTTTCAGCGCGGCGATTTCCGATGGAAAGGTGGCCTCTCCTGGTGCCACCACCTCCGCGCGAAGACGTCCAGTGCGGTCATATACCGCAGCCGAATCATGCCCAGCCCCGGTATCAAACACGCGAAGCGCTTCGGCAATCACGTCGTACCCACCGAAACGCATAGCGGCCGACATGGTGCTGGAAGCGACGTTGGCTTGCGTGAGCGCGGAGACGCGACTCTCGTCAGTCCGCCCCTTCAAAAAAAGCGAAGCGAGCGCCACTCCGGCCAGTAAAAGCATGGCGACTAGCGTGAGCACTGTCGCCAGCGTCGCTCGCCGGGCCAACGAATAATTCGAAAGAAAATCACGCAATCGAGCGCTCATCTCTGCTCTCCAGCCGTTGCAGAGGGACGAAGCTTGTTGCTCAAGCGCAATGCAACAGCGGAAATACTCAGTCGAGAGCGCTGTAAGGCCTCCAGACTCACTTCAAAGCGCCACTCGCCTGCCAACCGGTACGCGCCTATGATGCCACCGTCAGCGGTGAAATCCGCGTAGTTACTGAGCGTCAGAACAGGTTTATCCTGCAACGCCGAAAGCCACTCACGGGGGGCAGGTCGCACGTCGGCATGCAGCCAGACAACGTTGCAACCGGGCACCTGCGCGGGCGCTGTAATTTGTCGCCAGGTTACGGGAAGGCGTCGCACCTCGCGCGGCGTATCGCCAACAATCGCCGCGGCTGACGAGGCGGTAGGAGCCGTCAACGAGCCGCCATGGGCGAAGCAGACCGTCAGCCCCCTTTTTACGACGTCACCGGGCCACGATGTGTAGCGTGCGACGTTGACGATGAGGTCAGTCAGGTCGCCCGCATCGGCAATGCTGTCAGCCGAAGCGACGGACGGCAGCGACAAAGCACACAGCGAAAAACCAAAAACCGACGCAATCTGGCGTCGGTTTTGATGGGACTTGGCTAAGCGTTTGTTCGCGCGTATTGCCTCGCTCGTGTGCAGCGAGGCTCGCAAATCACCTTCAGTATCTGGCCGAAGGTGACCGCGTTTACAGCGACTCGGGCGCAGCTTTTGGAGCAACTGCCGCAGGCGTTGTTGGTGCATCAACCTTGCCCTCGCCACCATCAGTCGATACCGGCACGGCGGTGCCCGCCGATGGGTCGTCACCTTTGCCGGTAGGCGTGTTGTAAGACTTGATCGCGCGCACTGTGCGACCCGCCATGATGTCAGAAATCTGATCGGCGTCGATGGTTTCGTATTCCATCAGCGCCGCAGTCATCGCTTCAACTTGGGGAGCATAGTCTTGCAGGATTTTGGTCGACACGGCGTACTGTTCGTCGATGATGCGGCGAATTTCCAGATCAACTTTTTGCAGCGTTTCATTCGATACGTTTTGTGTCTGCGTGACGCTGCGGCCAAGGAATACTTCGCCTTCGTTTTCAGCGTAAACCATCGGGCCGAGCAGATCGCTCATGCCGTACCGAGTCACCATGTCGCGTGCAATTTTCGTGGCACGTTCAAAGTCATTGGATGCGCCCGTAGAGATATTCTTGACGAACAAATCCTCAGCAATACGCCCACCAAACAACACCGAAATTTCGGTCAACATCTGATCTTTGTACATCGAGATACGGTCTCGCGCTGGCAGCTGCCACGTCACACCCAGAGCGCGACCGCGCGGGATGATGGTGACCTTGTGCACCGGGTCGGCTTTCGGCATGATCGTCGCGATGATCGCATGGCCGGATTCGTGATAGGCCGTGGCGCGCTTTTCCTCATCGGAGAGCACCATCGATTTGCGCTCCGCACCCATGTAAATCTTGTCTTTGGCGCGCTCAAAATCATCCATATCGACCAGGCGCTTGTTGCTGCGCGCAGCAAACAAAGCGGCCTCGTTCACGAGATTGGCGATGTCAGCACCCGACAAGCCGGGGCAACCGCGAGCGATGACGTGCGCATTCACGTCAGCCGCAATCGGCACCTTACGCATGTGCACTTGCAGAATCTGTTCGCGACCACGAATGTCCGGCAGCGGCACAACCACTTGACGGTCAAAGCGACCGGGACGGAGCAGCGCAGGATCAAGCACGTCAGGGCGATTGGTCGCTGCGACCACGATCACGCCTTGCGAGCCTTCGAAGCCGTCCATCTCGACGAGCATCTGGTTTAACGTTTGTTCGCGTTCGTCGTTACCGCCGCCGAGGCCTGCACCGCGTTGACGACCGACAGCGTCGATCTCGTCGATGAAGATGATGCAAGGCGCGCTCTTCTTCGCCTGATCGAACATGTCGCGCACACGAGCCGCACCAACACCGACGAACATCTCGACGAAATCAGAACCGGAAATTGCGAAGAACGGCACTTTCGCTTCGCCCGCAATTGCTTTCGCGAGCAACGTCTTACCGGTACCCGGAGAGCCCACAAGCAATACACCGCGCGGAATCTTGCCGCCGAGTTTCTGGAATTTGGTCGGGTCTTTCAGGAAGTCCACGATCTCGGTCACTTCTTCTTTCGCCTCATCGCAACCTGCGACGTCCGCAAACGTCACCGTGTTGTTGGTCTCATCAACCATCTTGGCGCGGCTCTTGCCGAAGCTGAACGCGCCGCCTTTGCCGCCGCCCTGCATCTGGCGCATCATGAATACCCATGCGCCGATCAAGAGAAGAATCGGGCCGAAGGAGAACAGGATGGAACTCAAAAACGACTGCTGCTCTTCTGGTTTACCGGAGAACTTGACGTTGTTTTTGAGCAGATCGTTGATCAGGTCTTTGTCATATCCGCCAGGGATGTAGGTGGCTTTCTTGCCATCTGCGGTACGGTATTCGACGTTGCGGCCTTCAATGCCGACCTCGCTCACCTTGCCGCCGCGAACCTCTTCGATAAACGTCGAATACGCCACGGCATCACTCTTGCGGCTCGACTTATCGAACTGTTGCACGACGGTAAGCACGACCAGGCCGATCACGACCCAGATACCGATATTTTTGAGCATGTTATTCAAGTAAACGACTCCTGTAATCGCATATTTCCGTGACAGACGGAGCATTGCAACCACACTTCATGACGATTTTAAGGGCGATTGCAGTTTTTCAAGGTGCAAAGCCCAATCAATCAACAATCTGGTGATTTATGTCGCCATTTGAAGACAAATCACGCGGTAGGGCACCTCTAAAAATTCATTTTTTGGGATGCAGTGTTCGGAGCACGGAGCGCAGCAACCGGAGCGTACGCCCTGATACGTTAGGATTGCGAGCACCGCGCGACGACACAACGCGCCGCACAAATGAATTTTTAGCGGTGCCCGCTAATCGAAGTTCGACAACGACGATTTCACCCATTCAAATCCGATCTGCTCCTGCTCAAGGCGTAAGCGATGACCGATGCTGTTCTGTCGAAGGTCATCGAACATCGCCATTTCGTCCGGGCTCAAACGTTGCAGATCAAGCTTCAGGGGTTCTGCCTCATGCCCCAGAGCACGGAGAACGCCAAAAAAGTCGCCCGATCCATCGAAAACGACTGAGCATGGGGATACGGCGCGCGGAATCGCACACGCAACGATTTGTCACCCAATCCATCCGTCGTGCCAACTGATTTGCTCCGGATTGCCAGCCGGTCAATCTGATCAGCGGGCAGCGCTCGATCCAGCGTGATCCAGCGCAAGCGATTCGCTGGCCAACAGCGAACGGGCGGGGCCGGACGGCTGCGGGGAAAGCGAAGAGTTAATCATCGCGGGCAATGCTAGTGCAGCACCGCCCGTTAAGCCGTTCTGTTCAACAGCTTTTCCCCGGAATGATCTCTACATTGGGGCTGACGCAAATATTCGCTAATTATCGATTAATAGCGTAATTTGACTTCAGCCCCTGTGTAATCTAGCTTTCAGCAAAAAGCTGTTAGTCAAATTGATCGCGGGTGCAGTTTAACGCTGGCCCTGTCTGCGAAGTGCCATCACAGCGGCAAACATCAACATCATGATGCTTGCCAGCAGCGCCCACGTTGAAATCGTAGGCACTGGAACCGTGGTCACCGGTGGTATCACGACGGCAGCGATGACGTTCAGAGTGGCGATCGCAGGACTGGGATTCGTGCCGTTGCTGGTGACCAGAGCGCCTGCCGGAATGGTGTTGACGTAGTTTCCGACGGTCGCCGACGTGACGTTGACCGTGACCTGACAGCTGCCGCTCGCCGGGATCGTGGCCCCGGT
>JBBRVM010000178.1:0-7482 GCA_038246865.1 Burkholderiales bacterium | reverse complement strand
CTCGCGCAGCACCAGCGCCGTCATCGCCAATGTCTGTTCACGTTGACGGTAGGTAGCCGTCTTCACACCTTTGGCGCGAACTGCGGCGAGGCGTTCATCCGCTTCCGCTTTCGTACGAAACACGCCGAGCGACACGGCGAAATTCCACTGGCCGGGTTCCAGCACCATATTGCCGCCGGTGACGTTGAGCCTCTTCAGATCGGCGAGTGCGCGATCAGCCGCGTCACGATTTGTTTTTGGCGGTATGTAGACCCAGTGCTCTGCCTGGACGTCCACGCGCCGCGACAGCAGCGTGCGGCCTAGCACCAGCGGCTCCAGTAGCTTGGTAGCGCGCACGCGGTCCGCCTCGGATAGCGGCCCCCATTCGGCACAAGCCAGCGTGAGCTGCGCGACTTTGGCGGGGCCGAGCTTCGACATTTGCTGTGCGGTCAGTGACCTCACCGCATCGGCGTTGACCGGTTTGTAGCGCTCAGCACTGGCCTGCGCGTTCGCGTTCATGCCGTCGACATAGGCGTAGCCGAATAGCGCAGCGTTCGCGAGCAACAACAGGACGAGCAGTTTTTTCATGCAACAGACGCGGTGGAATCAACGCTGGATTTTGCCAGCAAGCGCACGCCTTCCAGCACCAGCGAGTCGATCACCGTGTTGCCTTCGGCCAAGTGTTGCAGCAGGCGGTACGCGCTGCCTCCGGTGAGCACAATGCGCGGCGCAGGTGTGACGCCGCGTTCGCGCAGCCTTTGACTCAGGCGCTGATGGCCGTGCTCGATGGCACCGACCATCGCGTCAATCGCTCCAGTGGCAAGAGCGTCGCGGGTGTTGGTGGGCTGGGCCATCCAGTCGCCAGCGTCAACGGATAGCGCTGCTGTGTTGCCCGCCAGCCCGCCGAGCATCGCGTGGTACCCCGCGACAATTGCGCCACCCAGAAAGTTGCCGCGTTCATCGAGTTGGTCGACGGTCAATGCGGTGCCGGCACACGCCACCACGCACGGTGCCAGCCCGCGATGCCATGCCGCAATCACCGCCGCCCAGCGATCCGTACCTAGGCGCGTGGGATCGTCGTAACCATTTTTCACTCCGCAGGCGCTGGCGGTAGAAACGATCCAGTAAATGCGAATGCCAAGCGCTGCAAATTGCCGCTCAACGCGCTCTTTGGAAACATGATTGGCGACGTGGCTGCCAACGACATGCGTCGGCCGATCAAGCGCGAGACCTGCACGTTCGACGAAATGCTCAATCTCAGCGACGAACATCGCGCCCCGGGTGACGATGCGGTCGCCGTCAAAACCCGCCCACTTCAGGCGAGTATTGCCAATATCAAGAACCAAGAGCACGAAGGCTGACCTCTCCAGAAAAAAATGTATGCACGCCCGCTTCGCTTTCTATCACCAACGCGCCCTGCCCGGTCACGTCCACGATGCGACCGCTGATCTGAACGCCGTCGGGAAATCGCGCAACGATCATTTTGTCTGCGTAGGCGTACGACGCCAGCCACTCGTCCCGGAATGCTGCGAAACCCGATTTTGCGAACTGGATTAAGGCGTCGTTAAGTGCGGCCAGCAGAAGCGCTACAACATCGTCCCGCGAGTGGCGAGAGCCTGCAACTTCATCCAGCCCAATCGTTGGCAGCGCCCCGTCTGCTGGAGTGAGGCGTGGTGAACGCAGATTCAGGCCAATCCCGACGACGGCGGTACGTGTGGAAAAAGGTCCGAGAACGGTCTCGATCAGAATGCCAGCGAGCTTGTGCGACTCGTCGATCAGCACGTCGTTGGGCCATTTAAGTTTCGCGCGATTGCCCAGATGCCCTGCCAGTGCGCGGCTCACAGCCACACCGACCGCAAGGCTCATCCCGTCCAGCCGCTGCATGCGCTCGAACTCCCACGCCACGCTCATCAAGACTGCGTCACCCGCGCTCGCCTGCCATTGCCGACCGCGCTGACCGCGACCCGCCGTCTGCACATCGGCAACCAGTACCTGACGGTGCATGGATCGCCGCGCTGCCCGTTGCAGGAGCCGGGTATTGGTGGAGTCGGTCTGGGCGACGAACTGGATTTTGAAGTCGGTCATGCGCGTTTGGGTTGACAGTGTATCGGCTGGAACCCACTCGTTCGGGAATACCCTTGCCGCCCCAGTCTTATATAAGACCTATACTTCAAACATTCCCGACCGGAGCGTCGGTTTTGTTTGCGTACTAAGGCATTGTGCAGTGCATGACTGGTAGATTAGTCACCGGTGCGCCAGTGGGTGCCCGTGGATCGAGGAGGATCGAGGCAATATGTCTGTTACCCGTGCTGCGGCGACTGCCGATACGTTTCCGCGCTTGCTGTCGCAACACGCGGCCCAGCGCCCCGACGCGCCCGCGTTGCGCGAAAAATATCTCGGTATCTGGCAGACCTGGTCATGGCGCGACACCGCCGCCGAAGTGCGCGCAATGGCGATGGGCCTGGCGGCACTGGGTTTCAAACGTGGCGACAATCTGGCGATCATTGGTGACAACCGGCCACAGCTCTACATGGCGTTCGCCGCAGCGCAATCGCTGGGCGGCATCGCGGTGCCGATGTATCAGGATGCCGTCGCTGCGGAAATGACATTCGTGCTCGAAAACGCAGCAATTCGCTTTGCTATCGTTGAAGATCAGGAACAGGTCGACAAACTGCTTGAAGCGCGCGACACCTTGCCGCAAATCGAACACATCATCTTTGCCGATCCACGCGGCCTGCGCAACTACAACGCACCGGGCCTGATGAGCCTTGAGGCCTTGCGCACCAAAGGCGATGAGTTTGACGCGGCGCATCCAGGATTTTTCGACGCCGAAGTGGCGCGCGGGCAGGCGACTGACGTCTCAGTCATGCTCTACACCTCGGGCACCACCGGCAAGCCGAAGGGCGTGTGCCAGACGCATCAGGCGTTCATCACGGCAGCACAGGGTGGCGTGCAGTTTGATCATCTCGTCGCCACCGACAACGTGCTGTCTTATTTGCCGATGGCGTGGGTGGGTGACCACCTGTTTAGCTATGCGCAATTTCTGGTCGCAGGATTCACGGTCAATTGCCCGGAATCAGCCGAAACCGTGATGACGGACCTGCGCGAAATCGGGCCGACGTATTACTTCGCGCCACCACGCGTGTTCGAAAGCGTGCTGACGAACGTCACCATTCGCATGGAAGACGCAAGCCGTGTCAAGCGCTGGTTGTACAACTCGCTGATGGCGGTGGCCAAGCGTTGCGGCGCAGACATCATGGACGGCAAGCCGGTGAGCACGAAGGACAAACTGCTTTATGCATTGGGCAATGTGCTGGTTTACGGCCCGCTCAAGAACACGCTGGGCATGAGCCGCATCCGCGTGGCCTACACGGCCGGTGCCGCGATTGGGCCTGACCTGTTCCGCTTCTATCGCTCCATCGGCATCAATCTAAAACAGCTCTACGGTTCCACCGAAACCTGCGCCTACGTGTGCTTGCAGCCCGACGGTCAGATCAAGTTCGACAGCGTCGGCACCGCGGCACCGGGCGTTGAAGTCAAGCTTGCGGACAATGGCGAGGTGATGGTGCGCGGGGCGATGGTGCTCAAGGAATATTACAAACGGCCCGATGCGACAGCGGAGTCTATCGACGCCAACGGCTACTTTCACACTGGCGATGCCGGAGTGTTTGACAGCGACGGCCATCTGCGCATCATTGATCGCGCCAAGGACGTTGGTCACCTTTCGACCGGCGCCATGTTCGCGCCGAATTACATCGAAAACAAGCTCAAGTTTTTCTCGCACATCAAGGAAGCCGTGTGCTTCGGCCACGACAAAGATAACGTCACGGCCTTCATCAATATCGATTTGACGGCGGTCGGCAACTGGGCGGAGCGCCGCAATATCGTGTACTCGGGCTACATCGACCTCGCGGGCAAAGATGAGGTGTATGCGCTCATCAAAGAATGTGTGGAAGCAGTGAATGCCGAACTCGCCACCGAGGGCGAACTGTCGCATTCGCAGATTGCGCGCTTTTTGATCCTGCACAAAGAGCTCGATCCCGATGATGATGAAATGACCCGGACACGCAAAGTTCGTCGCGGCTTTGTGGCCGAAAAATACGCCGCTTTGCTCGATGGGCTTTACGGTGGCAAAACCGTGCAGCACATCGACACCAAGGTGAAATTCGAAGATGGGCGTAGTGGCAGCATCGCGGCCGACATCAAGATTAACGATGCAAAGCGCTTTCCCGCCGTCACCAAGGCCGCAGCATGAGTGATGACCGCAAAATCGGCGACGTCATTCTCAAGGTCGACAATATTTCGTTAAGGTTCGGTGGCGTCAAAGCGTTGACCGACATTTCGTTCGATGTCCGTGAGCATGAAATTCGAGCCATCATCGGGCCGAACGGCGCGGGCAAGAGCTCGATGCTGAATGTGCTCAACGGCGTCTATACGCCGCAGGAAGGCACGATCACTTTTCACGGCGAAGTGCGTAAGGACATGGACACGCATCAGGCCGCTGAAAACGGCATCGCACGCACGTTTCAGAACATCGCCTTGTTCACCGGCATGACTGTGCTCGACAACATCATGACCGGGCGAAACCTCAAAATCAAATCGAGTTTCATCGAGCAGGCGTTCTGGTTTGGTCGCGCCCGTCGCGAAGAAATCGAGAACCGTAAAAAGGTCGAAGAGATCATCGATTTTTTGCAGCTGCAATCGGTGCGCAAAACGCCAGTCGCGCGCCTGCCCTACGGCATCAAGAAACGTGTGGAACTCGCACGCGCGCTGGCCGCCGAACCGACGATGTTGTTGCTTGACGAGCCAATGGCGGGCATGAACGTTGAAGAGAAGCAGGATATGTGTCGCTTCGTGCTCGACACCAATGATCAGTTCGGCACCACGATCGTGCTCATCGAGCATGACATGGGTGTGGTGATGGATATTTCGGATCGTGTCGTAGTGCTCGACTACGGCAAGAAAATTGGCGACGGCACTCCGGATGAAGTTCGCAATAATCCTGATGTGATCAAAGCCTACCTGGGAGCGCACTGATGCAATTCTTTTTTGAAGTGCTCATCGCAGGATTGCTGTCGGGCGTCATGTACGCCTTGGTGGCGCTCGGTTTCGTACTGATTTTCAAAGCATCGGGCGTGTTCAATTTCGCGCAAGGTGCGATGGTGTTTTTCGCGGCGCTCACCGTCGTCGGCCTGAAAGAAGAGTTTGGATTTCCGCTATGGCTCGCGATTCCAGCGACGATGCTGGTCATGATCGCCCTCGGATTTCTGACCGAGCGCATCGTGCTGCGACCGCTCGTCAATCAGCACGACATCACGCTCTTCATGGCAACCATCGGCCTCACCTTCTTTTTGGAAGGCTTTGCACAGCTTATGTGGGGGTCGACCGTACGCGCGCTCGATTTGGGCATTCAAGATGTACCGATTGAATACCTCATGCAAAAGACCGGCATGCTGGTGTCGCAGTTCGATGTGATTGCGGCCGGGATTTGCGCGGTGCTCGTGGCGGTGCTGGCATTTTTGTTCAATAAAACGAAAATAGGTCGAGCGCTGCGCGCGGTCGCAGACGATCACCAAGCCGCACTCTCCGTCGGCATTCCTCTGCAGCACGTCTGGGGCATCGTGTGGGCGGTTGCGGGTATCGTCGCGCTGGTGGCGGGACTGCTCTGGGGCTCGCGCAACGGGGTGCAATTTGCACTGACTTTCGTTGCCCTTAAGGCGTTACCGGTGTTGATTTTGGGCGGTTTCACATCGGTGCCCGGTGCCATCGTCGGTGGACTCATCATCGGCGCATCCGAGAAATTGGCCGAGGTCTACATTGGGCCCTACGTCGGCGGCGGCATCGAAGGATGGTTTCCGTATGTGCTGGCGCTCGTGTTTTTGCTGATTCGTCCCGAAGGACTATTCGGCGAGAAAATCATTCGGAGAATCTAGATGCGTACCGCCGCCATCGTCATTCATCATTCGTCATTGGTCATTTGCGCGCTGCGCAGCGGAGCGCAATTGTGATTTACAGAGAATCGGGTCAATACAAAACGACCTACGAGACCGACACTCAAATTTTCCCTATCGCGCAAGACCGTTTCGCAGTCGTGGCGCTCCTCGTCATCGCGTTTTTGGTGACGCCGTTCGTGGCGACGCCGTACATGTTCTCGGCGATTTTGATTCCGTTCCTGATTTTTTCGCTTGCTGCGTTGGGGCTGAACATTCTCACGGGCTATGCCGGGCAAATCTCGCTAGGCACGGCCGCATTCATGGCGGTCGGCGCGTTCGCCAGTTACAACTTCATGCTGCGCGTTCCGGGCATGCCGATCTTGCTGGCGTTTGTTTTGGGGGGCATTTGTGCGGCAATGGTAGGTATTGCGTTTGGCCTGCCAAGTTTGCGCATTCGCGGCTTTTATCTTGCAGCGTCCACGCTTGCGACGCAATTTTTCGTGGTCTGGTGTTTGACCAAGGTGCCCTGGTTCACCAACAACTCGTCCTCGGGTGTCATCACGGCGCAGCAAATCGAAATTCTTGGCTACAAGTTCGATTCGCCCGCAGAAAAGTACCTGCTTGTACTGGCTATCGTATCGGTACTCGCGCTGCTCGCAAAAAACATGGTGCGCTCTACCGTAGGACGTTCATGGATGGCAGTGCGCGATATGGACGTGGCAGCCGAGGTCATCGGGTTTCGAGTGATGCGAACGAAACTCATCGCCTTTGCGGTCAGCTCGTTTTACTGCGGCATAGCAGGGGCCCTGTTTGCGTATTGCTACGTCGGCACGGTGGAGCCGGAAGCCTACAACCTCGATTTGTCATTTCGTATCCTATTCATGGTCATCATCGGGGGACTAGGGTCGATACTAGGCTCTTTCTTCGGCGCAGCGTTTATCGTACTGCTTCCGATTGTTCTCTCGATGATCGTCCATGTGACGGGACTGCCCAACTCGGTCACATCGAACCTTGAGCTCATGGTGTTCGGTGGACTCATCATTTTCTTTCTGATCGTTGAGCCGCACGGACTGGCGCGGCTGTGGCAAATCGGCAAAGAAAAACTCCGTCTCTGGCCGTTCCCTCACTAGTGTCTCGCCCCATAAATCTTACTGAAGTTAGTCAATCCAAAGGAGGATGTATGAAACTGAAATTCGCAAAAGCAATGATCGTGTCCGCTGTGGCTGCAACCACCGCGCTCACTGGTGCGCTTGCCGCCGCACAAGAGCAATTTATTCCGATACTGTCTTACCGTGTCGGCCTATACGCCGCGGGCGGTTCCGGGTTTTACGGCGGTGCCATTGATTACTTCAATCTGGTCAACGCCAACGGCGGGATCAACGGTGTCAAGATCGCGTGGGAAGAATGCGAGACGGAATACAACGCAACGCGCGGCGTCGAGTGCTACGAACGCCTGAAGAAAAAAGGCGGTGGCGCGTCCCTCGTCGAACCGCTCAGTACCGGTATCGCGTACGGCATCCTGGATCGTGTCGGCGTCGACAAAGTGCCGATGACAACGCTTGGCTACGGT
>JBBRVM010000177.1:0-7489 GCA_038246865.1 Burkholderiales bacterium | reverse complement strand
AATAGCTCGTGCGATACCAAAGGGAATTCGCTCGCGTGTCCCTCAGCGAGTCCAATACTGATTTTTCGGCCTCGCGCGATGTCATGAAATAGAAGTCGAACTGTGGGTTCCAATACTCGACCATGGATGCTTGCGCGCTAGTCGTCACGGGGATCGTAGCAGTTGGCCCAACGAGATAGGGTGCCAGTTTCGTGAACAACAAATCCATGCGTGAGAAACGATCTGCGCCGCCCGGATTCGCGCAAGACGCAGCACCCCCTTCGAGTCCGCCGCGAAGTTCGTAGCAGGGTCCAGTACCGCTGCAGTCCGTTTTGTAGGTGAAAACACCAGAGCCGCTGGAGCCGCCTTCGGTAGTGCCCTGCGCCCAGCGCACGGATATGAAGCTGTCTTTACCGAACTGAAAACGCGGCACACTGCCGTAGGCAGCAGGCCCCTGAACGTAGCCCTCCATAGTGCCCTGAGAAAACTTCTTGAGATCGCCCCGTGGGTGATGCACACCAACGGTGGTGGTTCCCGCCGGAATGACAGTCGCGTTCCACGCTGCACGTACTGAACCGAGAGGCGGACTCTGGCGTAATTGAAGGAGCGTGACGTCCATCGTGCCGTCAGTCACCAGTAGTGTTGACCCGCCGCCCACCAGTTGGTAAGGGGGAATTGCACGACTATTGCACGACGCGGCATCAAAGAACCAATAGGTGTTGAGCGTAGAGGCTGCTGCCTGACTGCTGATACAGTGCGCTGCCGAGAAAAAATAGTCAGCGCCAGACGTTGAGTTCAACAACGTTCCCGTGCACGAGTAGGTGCCGGAACCGTCCGTGAACACCATTTTTGCAGTGGCTTTTGCGATGTTTAACAGTGCCGTGCTGGGATTGCTTACGCAGGCGATATCGACGTTGCACGATTCGGCCGTGCCGATGTCGCGAATGTCTTTATTCAAATCGGCACCCACTTTGACCAGATGCGACAACTGTTCAAAAACGATGTTGAATTGCGCTGGCTCAAATCCGGCAAGGACACGTAGCTCAACGGTCCCGGTATTCCCCTCAAGCACCGGCGACCAAACGGCCTCCGCACCCGGCGCTGCATCAGACCGGAAAACCTGATCGCGCGCATTACCTGCGAAGCGCAATTCAAGACCCGCAGCTGGGCCATCAACACGATACGCGATACGTATCCCCGCTGCGTCTGCGGCAACCACGTGCACTTGCAGCGCACGGCTGCCGTCAGCCAGCGCTTTCCACGGCAGCGCCGCCATCGGCAACATCTGCAACGCAGCCGGGATGGAGCGCGGGTAGCCAATCTGTACGGGTTTAGCCCGCTCGCTATCTGCGGCTAGTGACTTCCGTGACGTGGGTGCTGACCAGGCTGCGGCATCAATGCGATAAGCCCCGTCGGAGTCACTGACGAATCGTTCGATGACGACCGCCTTATCGGACTCGACGACGGCCTGCGGCATGCTGCGCCCCTCGCTCGGCAACGTCACGGCGAGTGCAGGCGTTATAACTGCGCCAAACAGCAAAGTAGTTAAAAGAATACGTCGCAACATAAATTTCAGTGTCCTCAAAAAAAACCGACGAATCGCATCGCTTCGTCGAGTGCGAAAGCTAGGCCTCCATTGTGCGCTCTGTCAGGCATCGTTGCAACCCAATGGGCCAATCCAGAATCGGGACACCAAATGTCGCCGCAAAGCGGCGCGCATCAAGCACACTATACGCAGGCCGGCTGGCTGCGGTTTCGTACTCAGACGTAGAAATCGCCTCAACTGCGACGCGATCCGACATCTGAGCGCAGGAGAAAATGGATCGGGCAAAATCGCACCAAGTCGATGGGCCTGTTGCGCTTAAATGGTAGACACCTGTGCGCGCGACGAGTTCAGGCTTACTGAATTCAAGAACACTCGCCACCGCGTCTGCAATGTCCCCGGTATAGTTGGGCACACCGATCTGATCCGCGACCACGCGGAGCTGTGATCGCTCGCTGCCGAGTCGCAGCATTGTCTTATAAAAATTGCTGCCGTCATTGCTGTAGACCCAGCTCAACCGAAAGACAAGATGTGCGGGAGACGCATTCGAAAACGCAATTTCGCCTGCCAGCTTTGATTCGCCGTAGACACTGGTGGGGTTCGTCGCCGCGTCTTCAGCGTACGGTGTCGATGCCGTACCGTCGAAGACATAATCCGTCGAAAAGTGAATCGGAAAAGTACCCTGTTCGTTGCAGGCGAGTGCCAGATTTAGTGGTCCGTCAGCGTTGTTTGAAAACGCTCGGTCGCGATCAGTTTCGGCACGATCTACTGCGGTATAGGCTGCGCAGTTGAGCAGCATATCGGGGCGCACGGCCTTGAGCATTTCGCTACAAGCCTTAGCGTTGGAAATGTCGAGTTGACTGCGAGTAAGCGCGATAACTTCATGCTGCGACGACAGGCGGCGGGCCAACGCCAACCCAAGCTGGCCACCGGCCCCGGTAATGAGCAGTTTCATTTGAAGCTGGGCGATTGCTTAAACGCCGCGCCAGCAGCATCTTTCGCATTGACGATCGGTGTAGCGACTGGCCAGACAATCGCCAGGGACGGATCGTTCCAGACGATCGTTCGCTCATGTGCCGGTGCGTAGTAGTCAGTCGTTTTGTATAGAAAGACGGCGTGCTCACCGGTGACGACGAACCCGTGCGCACAACCCGGCGGCACCCAGAGCATACGTTGATTTTCAGCAGACAACTCAACGCCGTACCACTGTGCAAACGTCGGCGAGGAACGACGCAAATCCACTGCGATATCCCAAACTTTGCCTGACACTACACGCACCAGTTTCCCTTGCGCCTGCTCTATCTGATAGTGCAATCCCCGCAGGACGTTAGCGTGCGAATAGCTGTGGTTGTCCTGTACAAAATTATCGAGCACGCCCGTTGCGTTGCGGAATTTCTGGAGACTGAAGCTCTCGAAAAAATGTCCACGCTCGTCGGCAAACACTTGCGGCTCAAGGATCAGACAGCCATGTATCGAAGTCTTGACTACTTTCATTAAAAAACCTGATCTTTCAATACCGCCTGCAGGTACTTGCCGTACCCACTTTTGGCCAAAGGCACCGCGAGTTTTTCGAGTTGTGCTGCATCGATGAAGCCCTGACGATAGGCGATCTCTTCGGGACAACACACCTTGAGTCCTTGTCTGCGCTCGATGGTTTGCACGAACTGCGCGGCTTCCAGCAGTGAATCATGCGTCCCGGTATCGAGCCACGCCATGCCGCGCCCCATGATCTCCACGCTCAATTGTTGACGCTCAAGATAGATGCGATTGAGATCGGTGATTTCCAGCTCGCCACGGGCTGACGGTTTCAGGCTGGCGGCGATTTCAAGCACGCTGTTGTCGTAAAAATAAATCCCTGTCACGGCGTACCGTGAACGCGGTTGCTTCGGCTTTTCTTCCAGACTGACCGCGTGACCTTCCTTGTCGAACTCAACGACACCGTAGCGTTCCGGATCACTCACCGGATAGGCAAATACGGTCGCACCATCGCGTCGATTGTTTGCGCTTTCCAGAAGCTGCTGTAATTCGTGGCCGTAGAACACGTTGTCGCCCAACACCAATGCCGCGTGGTCTTCGCCGATGAATTCACGTCCAATGATGAAGGCTTGCGCCAGGCCGTCCGGCGACGGCTGCACGGCATATTGCAGATCCATGCCCCACTTGCTGCCGTCGCCTAACAGGTCCTGAAAACGCGGTGTATCTTGCGGCGTGGAGATGATCAATATTTCACGCAACCCCGCCAACATGAGCGCCGAGAGCGGGTAATAAATCATTGGCTTGTCGTAGATCGGCATCAACTGTTTGGATACCGCCTGCGTGACCGGATGCAATCGGGTGCCTGAACCACCGGCCAGAATGATGCCTTTTCGGCGGACGGGCGCCGCACTGGTCATCTCCGTCATACGCGCGCTCCGTAGTTTTTCTCGACCCAGGTTTTGTACTCGCCCGACTGCACATCGGCGACCCAGGCGCTATTGTCGAGATACCAGCGCACCGTTTTTTCCAACCCGGTCGCGAAACTCTCGGTCGGACGCCAGCCCAATTCGCTGTGCAGTTTGGAAAAATCAATCGCGTAACGACGATCATGACCGGGGCGATCTGTCACGTAGGTGATTTGCTTCGTGTAATCCTTGCCGGGCGCGTGCAGCGCCAGCAGTGCGCACAGGGTGTGCACGACGTCCAGATTTGCCTGCTCGGCGTCGCCGCCAATCAGATACAGCTCACCGGGTCGGCCCGCCTCCAGCACGCACGCAATGGCGCTGCAATGATCGCCGACATAGAGCCAATCGCGGATCTGCTGTCCGTCCCCATAAATCGGCAGCGACTTGCCCGCAAGCGCGTTCACAATCATCAGTGGAATGAGTTTTTCGGGAAACTGGCGCGGACCGTAATTGTTCGAGCAGTTGGTCACCATCACCGGCATGCCGTAGGTGTGAAAGTACGCACGCGCCAGGTGATCAGAACCCGCCTTCGACGCGCTGTACGGACTGTTCGGCTGATATTGCGACAACTCGTTGAATTTGGGATCATTGGCACCCAGCGTGCCAAACACCTCATCGGTCGAGACGTGAACGAATCGAAACCCTTTTGCTTCCGCATCGGGCAACGCCTTCCAGTGCGCGCGGGTCGCCTCCAGAAGTGTGGCCGTGCCGAGCACATTCGTGCGCACAAAATCCATTGGCCCGTGAATCGAGCGATCTACATGACTCTCCGCTGCGAAATGCACAATCGCACGCGGCTGATGCTTTGCAAGGACGGCATCCATCGCTGCACGGTCGCAAATGTCAGCGCGCTCAAAGGCGTAGCGCGAATCATCTTTAAGCGATGCCAGCGTCGCGGGATTAGCCGCATAGGTGAGCACATCGACGTTGACGACGGGCTCGGCGCGAGTGGCCAGCCAGTCGAGAATGAAATTGCTGCCGATGAAGCCGCAGCCGCCAGTAACCAGAATCATGTCGTGTCTCTGCGTCCCTGTAAGTGGAACTTCGTGTCCCGATCAACCTGCATTTTACGGGGCGCTCGTAGCGCGGCGATAATCGCCGTCTATGCCCGTCTGGTTCCGACTTTTTTATTCCCTGCTTTGGCTCGCCGCACTGCCCGTTGCGCTCGCTCGACTTTGGTGGAAAGGGCGACTCAATCCGGGCTGTCGAGAGCATTGGCGTGAACGGTTGGCGCTGCACTTGCCAGACTCACCCAACGGCTCGTTTGATCTGTGGATTCACGCCGTGTCCGTCGGCGAAGCGCGCGCGATGATGCCGCTGGTGGAAGCGATGCGTGAGTCGTATCCGAAAATTCTGGTCACCTGCACCACGCCTACCGGACGGGCCACAGCCCAGGAATCGCTTAAAGGGCGCGCCACAGTCGCGTACTTGCCGTTTGATGCGCCATGGCTGATCTCGCGATTTTTGCGCGCGGCAAAGCCCAAGCTGGGACTGTTGATCGAAACCGAATTGTGGCCCGGCGTCTGTGACGCTGCGAAGCGCTCGGATGTGCCGTTGTGGCTGGTGAATGCGCGGCTTTCCCAGCGCTCGGCCAATGGCTATGCGAGGGGCGGCAGGCTGACGAGTGCGATGTTGTCGTGCCTGTCGGGTATCGCCGCGCAATCAGAGGATCATGCCCTGCGTTTTCGCTCATTGGGCGCAACCCGTGTGCATGTCACCGGCAACATGAAGTTCGATATGGCGTTGCCCGATGATGTCGGCGAATATGCGGCAGCGCTTGCGAAGCACCTTGCGGGGCAAGTGCCTCCCGGCACAAGTGCCCGCCAGTTCTGGGTCGCTGGCTCGACGCGCGAGGGTGAGGAGGTGCTGCTACTCGACGCACTTCGCGATCATCCCCTGCGGCAGAAGGCTATCGCCGTGATTGTCCCGCGTCACCCTGAGCGCTGGGAATCGACGGTTGAAGCCGCCCGCGCCCGTGGATTTCGGGTGGCACGACGAACCGATGCAGACATTGCCCTCGATACGGAAGTGATCGTCGGTGACAGCATGGGCGAAATGCTCGCTTATTACGGCGTGGCGAGCGTTGTGGTGATGGGCGGAACACTGTCGGGCACGGGCGGACAGAACTTGATTGAGCCGTGCGCAATGGGCGTCCCGGTCGTTCTCGGGCCGTCCGTATTTAATTTTCAGCAAGCCGGCGATGAAGCCATAGCGGCGGGCGCAGCGCTCAGCGTGCCGCATGCACACGCCGCGCTCGACGCGGTACTGGCGTGGCTGGACGATGAGCCGTCGCGAGCTGCGGCAGGTGTCGCCGCGACACAGTTTGTTTCGGCGCACCGAGGCGCAACGGGACGTACGATGCATTTGCTCGATGAGATTTCACCGATGCCACGCGCCGCATCCGATGCCTAGAAAATGTCAGCTATGCTAGTCAGCTTTTTCGTCTAAGCCTTTCTGCATGGGGGCTAACGTCACAAAAAAGCAATAGTCGATAAACATCGTAATCGCCCTATATCCCCATCGCAGT
This sequence comes from Burkholderiales bacterium, assembly GCA_038246865.1. GTDB lineage: Bacteria > Pseudomonadota > Gammaproteobacteria > Burkholderiales > Casimicrobiaceae > Casimicrobium. The sequence goes on along the minus strand of JBBRVM010000177.1, from coordinate 999 downwards.
GGCTATTTCATAGAAAAGTTATTAGCCAGATCCAACGAATCCCAATTGCCGCCACGCCTCATAAACCGTCACCGCGACCGAGTTTGACAGGTTCAAGCTCCGAATCGCTGGGCGCATCGGGATGCGAAGTTGACGATCAGCAGGAAAGTCTGCAAGCACCGCTGCCGACAGCCCTTTCGTTTCCGATCCAAACACGAAAACATCGCCGGATTGCAGCTCCGTTGCGTGCGGAGATTGGGTGCCGCACGTCTCTATTGCGAACATTCTGTGCCCAGCTAACGCCGCCTTGCACGTCGCCCAATCCTCATGCACCTGCATCGTCGCGTACTCGTGGTAGTCGAGCCCGGCGCGGCGCATACGTGCGTCGTCCAGCGGGAAACCGAGCGGCTTCACCAGATGCAGCATCGCGCCGGTGTTAGCGCACAGGCGAATGATGTTGCCGGTGTTGGGCGGGATTTCCGGTTCGACCAGAACGACGTGAATCATGCGGCGCAGATCATGTTGTTGCGCGCCCAAATTTCACGACGCGATCACGTCGGCGGATTGGCTGAACACGAGCCAGCACGTAGGCGTCCACGCGAACCGCGCCCGCTTCGTACACAGAGCGAGCCAACTCATTTAACGTAGAGCCCGTGGTGAGCACATCGTCAACGAGCACCACCGATTCACCGGCGAATGAGCGTGTGGCTGCGAACGCATGGTGAACGTTTCGCCGACGCTCGCTCCAGTTCAATCGCTGCTGAATGTCTGTCTCGCGAATGCGGATCACGCCGTCTGCGTCGACTCGCAACGCAAACCGTTTCGCCATTTCATTGGCAATCAATTGCGCCTGGTTGTAGCCGCGCATCTGCAAACGAAGCTCGGCGAGTGGAACCGGAATTAGCGTGGCCGAGGGTTCGAAAGGCCAATTCCGACGCTGCGCAGAAACCCATCGAAAAATCGGGAACGCGTGATGATACTTCGCGGAAACGATGGCGGCTTTGAGCGGAAATTCGTATT
>JBBRVM010000176.1:0-7519 GCA_038246865.1 Burkholderiales bacterium | reverse complement strand
TTTTAGGGGGCGTTTTTGGGGCGGTTCTATTGTTTTTGTGGGAGCGGATTTGGCGGCGAATTTACTTGCCCCCGGTTTGGGGGCTAACGCGGCTCCCACAATTCAGCGCCACGTACGCCCGCTACCGCCGCTCCAACCGATAAAGCATCACCGCCCCCGCTGACAAAAATATCAACCCCGGCAGCACCGCGCCGAGCACGGGCGGCCATTCGTGCAACAGCGCCAGATACGAGAACAGCCGGTTAAACACGATAAACACCAGACCGAGCAAGATGCCGACGAAGATGCGCGTGCCAATGCCGCTCGCGCGCTGTTGAATTTGCGCAAACGGCATAGCCAAAAGCATCAATACGCAAGTCGCCAGCGGGTAGAAAAACTTCCCCCACAGCGCAACCTCAAACCGTCGCGAATCCTGATTGTTCGCGCGCAGATGCGAGATGTATTCCCAGAGCCCCGTGATCGACAAACGATCCGGTTCAAGTTGCAGCACCGACAACATATTGGGCGTCAGAACCGTGTTCCAGGCCATTTGCGGGTGTTGCTGCACGCTGACGCCGCCGTCTGCCGCAAACGCGGTTTCCGCGACGCGGTCGAGTCGCCACTGCTGGCCACTTTGAAAACTCGCGCCGTCCGCGATCAGTGTGCGCGCCAGAGTTGTCGAATCGGAGTATTGAAACACACGCACCGTCTTGACCGAACCGTCCGGCAGCACGCTGCCGATATTGATGAACGTGTTGCCATCTTTGAACCAGAAACCAGACTCAAACGCGCGCGCCACCATCGGGCGCGAACCAGAAAATGCGCGAACCCGCATCACCATTTGCTCCGCCCGTGGCACGACGTATTCACCAACCACAAATACGATGCCGGCGATCACGAGGCCCACGCTGAGCAACACGCCCGCGACCTGCAGCACCGAGACCCCCGACGTTCGCATCACACCGTATTCGCTGTTTGAGGCCAGCTGCGCAAGCGCAAACAGCGTGCCGATCAGCGCGGCGACTGGCAGCAACTCGTAGAGATGTCCGGGAATAGTCGCTGCCACCAGCACCAGTATCTGCGCGGTGTTGAGCGCCTTTAACGACCAGAGTTCCGCCAGCAAATCGTAGAACACCCACAGCATCAGAAGCGCCGCCAAAACGGAGAGCGTGGATAACGCTACTTCTTTGGCGATGTAGCGACTGAGCGTCTTCACACGGTTTCCTTCGCGGCATCCGCGTTGCGCGGTTGACGACTGCGCGAGCCGAACACCGCGCCGCGAAAGCGACGATAGAACACGACCGCAACCACGAGCGCCAACGCGCCATGAAACACAAGAAGCGCTGCTGGTAAACCTATCGCCTGCTTGTCAATTTGTGCCTGCATGATGTTCAACAAATTGAGCGAAATCATCGCAAGCAAAATCGCAAGAATCATGTTGACTGATCGCCCAAGTCGCGGATTCACATACGCCAGCGGAATGGCGAGAAACACCAGCGACAGGCCGACCAGCGGAATCGACAGTCGATAAAACACCTGCCCGAGACCTGACGGGGAGCCTTCACGCAGGAGTGTGACGGTGTCCTTGGCGCGCTCCTCAAACGGGTCGTCCTTGATTTCGCTCGTGTTGGTACGAATGCCGTAGCGCTCAAAACTCGCCATTTCGTACTCATTCGGCCCTGCTGTGGCAGAAATGCGCTTTACGCGATGACCGTTCTCAAGAATGATGTAGCGATCGCCGTTTGTATCCGTATATAAAAGACCTTCTTTCGCGCGCGTCAGCGACTGGCCGTTCGGGTCGTCGGCAAATACGAAAACGTTTTTTATCTTGCCGCTGATCAGATCCACGCCTTCGACGAAGTAAACCTGTTTGTTTTTGCGCATCTCCTGAAACAGACCCGGTGCCAGCACCGAGAGCTCATCGCGCGCTTCCAGCACGCGACGGTACTCGATGGTGCGCCGTTCCGCCCACGGTGACAACGTCGTCGAAAGCGCCATTGCGATCACCAGGAGCGGCACGGCAAACGTCAGTACTGGACGAATCCACGACAAGAGGCTCTGCCCGCTACTCATCCAGATCGCCATTTCGCTGTCACGCCATGCGCGCGACAAGGTGAGAAGAACCGCAACAAACGACGCGATGACGATCAGCGGGGCTAGCAACGTGACGATGCGGAACCCAACCAAGGGTACCAGCGCATCAATCGGCACCGAGCCCGCAGAGGCCGCGCCGATGAGCTTCACGAAGATTTGAGCAACAAAGATCGCAACCAGCACCACGAACACAAAGATCGCGTTGGTCGTGAGTTCGCGCAAGAGTGCGCGTCGAAAAATCATGTAATTGGAGGCCACCCGCGAGCGGGCTTTAGCGATAATCAGAGAGTTTACCTACCTATATTGGCGAGATCGCACCATGATCGACTTTTCCCTGAAGACTGACCACCCATCCAACACTAAAACCGATGCGGTCGCAGTTGCCGTTCACGAGGGCCAGAAGCTCTCCTGGGCAGCCCTTGACATTGATAAAGCCAGCAAAGGCGCGCTCGCAGCGGCGCTCAAGGCGGCGGCGTTTTCCGGCCGTTGCGGCACGGTGTTGCCATTGTTTAACCTCGCTGGCGTCGCCGCCCCTCGCGTGCTCGTGTACGGTGCGGGCGAGACGAAGCACGAAAAAGCGGACGAAAATGCGGCGCTCGCCGCCAAAGACGCTCGCGCAACCGGCAAAGCGCTCGCAGGTTGCGCTGTGGATCAGAGCATTGCGGAATTGACGATTTTCCCGCTCTCTGAGGCTGCCGTCGACGCGATGCAGCAGATGGTGATGGGCGTCTCGGATGCGACTTACCGTTTTGACGAAACCAAGGGCACCAGCGCCAAGCCAAAACCGAGCTTGAAGCGCGTACGTTTTGGCATGCCTGAAGACGCAGCCAAAGCCGCGCCCGCTGCCCTGACAGCGTCTGTCGCGACGATTCACGGCATGGAATACACAAAGTATCTCGGCAATCTGCCAGCTAATCATTGCACGCCAACCCGTCTCGGCGAGGAAGCGAAAAAGCTCGTGAAATCGCATGGCCTTAAGGTCACCGTGATGGATCGTAAGGCGATTGAAAAGCTTGGCATGGGCTCGTTCCTGTCAGTGACCAATGGCAGCGACGAACCACCGCGTTTCATTGTGTTTGAGTATGCGGGCGGCAAAAAGGGCGAGGCTCCGACCGTGTTTGTCGGCAAGGGCGTGACCTTTGACACCGGCGGCATATCGATCAAACCGGCACCGGATATGGATCACATGAAGTGGGACATGTCGGGTGCGGGCACTGTTTTCGGTGTCATGAAAGCGGTCGCCGAATTAAAGCCAAAGCAGAATATCGTGGGCCTCGTGGTCGCTTGCGAAAATCACATTAGCGGCAAAGCCACCAAACCGGGCGACGTGTTCACCAGCATGAGCGGCCAGACCATTGAAGTGCTCAACACCGACGCTGAAGGTCGTTTGATTTTGTGTGACGCGTTGACCTACGCCGAGCGCTTCAAGCCGAGGGCTGTGATCGACATCGCCACGCTGACCGGCGCATGCGTCGTGGCGCTCGGAAGCCACAACGCAGGCTTGTTCTCGACCAGTGACAAGCTCGCTGATGCCATCATCGCCTCGGGCAAAAAGATGAATGACCGCTTTTGGCGCATGCCGCTCGAAGAGGATTATCAGGAAGCGCTGAACTCCAATTTTGCGGACATGGCGAACGTCGCAGGACGCGAAGGCGGCGCGATCACTGCGGCCTGTTTCCTGTGGCGTTTCGCCAAGAAGTACGACTGGGCGCATCTGGATATTGCGGGTGTTGCGTACAAGGGTTCCGGCAAAGAGAAGGGCGCGTCAGGGCGGCCGGTAGCGGCGTTGGTTGACTACGTTTTAAGTAACGAGTAACACGTAGGGCGGACACCCGAAGGGGTTCCGCCATTACCCCGCCGTGACCGAAATCAGCTTCTACACCGCCGTCGCCAACCCGCTTAACGCGACGGCGCGTCTGGTGGCGAAAGCCTATGCGCAGGGCCGTCGCGTGCGCGTGATCACGCCGGACGCGGCTGCCACGCAACTGCTCAACAACATGCTCTGGGAGCACCCCGTCGAGGGCTTCCTGCCCCACGTCACGCTCTCGTCCCCCCACGCAGCGGCGACGCCTGTGATCGTAGATCATTCGATCACGCACGAGGGCAGCAATGACGTGCTGATCAATCTCTGCGCCGAGCCGCCTGCTTTCTTCGCGCGCTTCGAGCGAATGTTCGAAATCGTGGGTCAGGACGAAGCGCTGGCCACCGCTGGGCGCGACCGCTGGAAGTTCTATAAAGCGCGCGGTTATCCGATGACCCACACGGTCATGAACAAGTCCTGATCCGTCGCCGCTCACTCATCAAAAAAATCGCAAATTCGAGCATAATCAGCGTATGAGTACGCCGACTGCCAAAGACCTGCTCGCCCAAGCTGATCGCCTGATGCGGCAACGCACGCCTGAGGAGCTTCCGGTGCTCACCGATCTGGTGATTGAAGAGATCGAACTGACGAGTCTTTCCGATCGTATGGACGAGGTGATTCCGACCCACGCTCGACCGTCGTGGATGCCTGCCCTGCCTGCAACGGCAAAGGCGTCGGTGCCCTCCCCAGTTGCACCGGCTGTCGCTGTGCCTGTAGCCGCCGCCGCTACGGCACCCGCTCCGGTACGGGCGGCCCTCGCCGCTGCTTCGATATCTGCCCCGGCGGTCGCCGCTTCGGCTGTTGCAGGTTCGCAGCCACTGGCAGATCTGTTTGCGAGACGCCCGCGCGTGCCACCGGATTCGTATGCTGCCGCAGTATCGTCGTCTGGACCAAACGCGCAGACCGCAACCGTCAGTGTGCGCGAGCAGTTCAACGAGCACCTGCTTGCCAAGCTCGAAGAGCTGCAACACAGCGTATTCAGTCAGGTGATGCAAAAACTGGAACTTCATGCTGCCGGGTCTTTAAAAACGAATTTGCGCGAAACGCTGGAGCCAGCGCTAATTAGCTTCGCGCGCGACCTCGCCGAGCAGGTCTCGGAGGACACATCAGCGCAGGTACGCGCCGTCGTTTCGGACGCGGTGGACGCTGAAATCGCTCGGCTACGGGAACAGCTCAACAAGAAGCGCCCCTAAAATTCCGCCAGCTCCGGATCGGGGAGCTCGGACGGGCTGCGTAAGGAGTACAGCTTTTTTGTGGGCGCCAGACTGCATTGGGGCTGAGCTCAACTTTTACGTCAAGTCGATATCTACGAAAATTGGTCGATAGCCCCGATTCGTTCTAGGGTTCCGAAGAAAGCTGTTTATTTCACTCGGTACAATTCAGGCTCCTTTTTAGATTGTTCAGCACCCTGCACTCAGATTGCCCGCCCTCCATCATGTCCGCCCAATCTCCTCAAGGCGCAACCAGCGCCCTCGACTCGCTCTCCAAGTCCTTCGAACCGAAAGAAATCGAGAAAAAGTGGTATCCGGTCTGGGAGCAGGCGGGCTACTTTAAACCGAGCGGCGATACCTCAAAGCCTAGCTACACGATTCAATTGCCGCCGCCCAACGTCACCGGCGTTTTGCACATGGGACATGCCTTCCAGCAAACGCTGATGGATTCGCTGGTCCGCTATCACCGCATGAAGGGCGACAACACGAACTGGGTCGTCGGCACCGATCACGCCGGTATCGCCACACAGATCGTGGTCGAGCAGCAACTGAAGGCCGAGGGCCAGACGCGCCACGACCTGGGTCGCGAAGAATTCAGCAAGCGCGTGTGGAAATGGAAGGAGTCGTCCGGCTCCACCATCACCCAGCAGATGCGTCGTCTCGGCGCGTCGGCCAACTGGGGCTTTGCTGACGACACCCACAGCAATCAGGGCTACTTCACGATGGATTCGCACATGTCGAAAGGCGTGGTCGAAACCTTCGTCACGCTGTTCGAACAGGGCCTGATTTATCGCGGCAAACGCCTCGTGCATTGGGATCCGGTACTGCAATCGGCGGTGTCCGATCTTGAGGTGGAATCGGTCGAGCGCGACGGTTTCATGTGGCACATCCTGTACCCGTTTTCCGATGGCCCGCAGCTCGATGTTGACGGCAAACCGATGGCGGGGATGCACATCGCCACCACCCGCCCGGAAACGATGCTCGCCGACGGCGCGCTCGCCGTGCATCCCGAAGACGAGCGCTACAAACATCTCATCGGCAAGATGGTTGATCTGCCGCTCTGTGATCGGAGAATCCCGATCATCGCGGATGATTTTGTGGATCGCGAATTCGGCTCCGGCTGCGTCAAGATCACCGGCGCGCACGACTTCAACGACTACGCCTGCGCGCTGCGTCACAACATCCCACTGATCACGATCTTCACGCTCGACGCCAAGATCAACGAGAACGGGCCGAAACAATACTGGGGCCTTGATCGCTTCGAGTGCCGTAAAGTCGTCCTCAAGGATCTCGAAGAACAGGGCTTTTTGCAGAAGGCCGTGCCGCACAAGAGCATGGTGCCGATGTGCGAACGCACCGGCCAAATTGTCGAGCCGATGCTCACCGATCAATGGTTCGTTGCCATGAGCAAAGCGACGCCGAAGCATTCGGGCGGCATCGCAGGGCGTGCGCTCGATGCGGTCAAAAACGGCGACGTCAAATTCTTCCCAGAACACTGGACGGCTACGTATAACCACTGGCTCGGCAACATTCAGGATTGGTGCGTTTCGCGTCAGCTTTGGTGGGGCCATCAGATTCCCGCGTGGTACGACGTCGATGGGAAAATCTATGTAGCACGTACCGAAGCGGAAGCGCTGACGCAGAGCGGCGGCAAACCGCTCACCCGCGATCCCGACGTGCTCGACACGTGGTTCTCCTCCGCGCTCGTGTGCCACACCACGCTTGGCTGGCCCGACCCAGTTCGCTTCGAAAAAGACAGCGTGTATTTGCCAAGCAACGTGCTCGTCACCGGCAACGACATCATCTTTTTCTGGGTAGCCCGAATGGTGATGATGACCTTGCACTTCACCGACAAAGTGCCGTTCAAAGACGTCTACATCAACGCGATGGTGCGCGACGCCGAAGGCACCAAAATGAGCAAATCAAAGGGAAACGTGCTTGACCCGATTGACTTGCTCGACGGCATCGCGCTCGAACCGCTGGTCGCGAAATCCACCAAAGGATTGATGCTCGCCAGCCATCGCGAAAAGGCCGAGAAATACGTTCGCAAAAACTTCGCCAACGGCATCACGCCTTACGGCGCAGACGCTGTGCGCTTCACGTTTGCATCGCTCTGTACGATGTCAATGACTCTCAATTTCGACTTGAGTCGCTGCGAGGGTTATCGCAACTTCTGCAACAAGCTGTGGAACGCCACCCGCTTCGTGTTGATGAATGTGGAGGGCAAGGACTGCGGCATCACCGGTGACGCGCCGATGACGCTCTCGTTCGTTGACAAATGGCTGCTCGGACGCCTGCAATTCGCCAAAAAGGACATCGCCGAAGGCTTCGACACCTACCGCTTCGACTTCGCTGCAAAAGCGCTTTACGAATT
>JBBRVM010000175.1:0-7523 GCA_038246865.1 Burkholderiales bacterium | reverse complement strand
GTTAAGTGACTGGTATTGCGCCTAGCCCAACAAATTTCTAGGCAAGGGCCATCTCGCCACCCAGTGCAACAATCATTTCGGGGATCAGTTTGCCGAGTTCACCGGTCACAATCGCGACATCTGCGTCGAAGCGATCTTCGTCCGGCGCAGCGTTGTCGCTCGCATCAAACACGCCATCGAGAAACTTGACTTTCTTGATTTGCGATTCTTCATTCAACACGAAAGAAACCCGGCCATTCCATGTCAAACCGAGGCGCGTTGGCATCTTGTTGTTTTGCAGATGCTTGCGGACTTCTTCGTTGTTGAGCGTGTGCTTCGAATAGCGAACAACGGCCTGTGAATCATCAGTCGCTTTGAGTTCGCATTCGCGATCCACATCAAAGCGACCCGGTGCTTCGTGACTCATGAGCCATGCGGCCATTTGCGTGGCTGGGGCGACATTGGTTTGAATCGGCGTGATGACCAGACTCTCAAGCGAGCGCAGCAAAACGGCAACCACTTCATCGGCCTTCGTTTGCCCCGATGCGTCGATCACCAGAAGCCGCTCGGTCGGGTCAATCCACACCACCGTATGCGAGATGCGCGTGAACGCCTTGGGCAACAAATCGAGGAGCGTTTCTTCGCGAATGTCTTTCTTCTCCATGCGGCTGACTTTGCGGCCCGTCGACTCTTCGATTTGCTCGATTTTCTCGTCGGCGCGACGCTTAACAACCGAAGACGGTAATACCTTCGATTCCATCGTTAATCGCATGATGAGTTGTCCGCCGACCGACTCGACCAGCATGCCGTGTTTCTCTCCGCGCGGCTCCGACCAGCCCACTGATTTTTCCTGCGTTGCGCCACAGGTGCGGAAACGCATCTGGCTCAATCCCGCCTCTACCTGCGCGGTGGTCTTGGACCACGACGGATCAATGCGATAGACGATGATGTTCTTGAACAAGTGGGGCTGGCCTTCTGAAAATAGTTTGCTCGCGGTTCAGGCATGCGGAATACGTTGCTGATTCCGCGAAACGATAGGAACCCGGACGTATCCGTGTTCACACAGCATTTAGAGAATTGGGGGCAATCACGCGGCAAAGCCACGCGAAGGCAGCGCCTGAACAGCGCAAGCCAAAATTCTAACGAAGCAAGGGATTGACGATTGAATTCACGCGGCATGCGTTGGTACAAGCGGCTCCACGGCGAATCACGCGCAAGGACGCGACCTAAACGCGATACTGTTTACGTAACTCCGTTCGCGCTGAGCCCGTCGAAGCGCTGGTGGAGTAGCACGAGGCCTTTGACGAGCTCAGTCCGAACGGAAAATTTGACCCAAAGACCTAACCAACCGGCATTGGACCTAAACGGCTGGTGAACGAACACGGGCGCCTGCTATTTTCTAATGCGGTTGACTAGCTTGACAACCAACAAAACGGCTGCGCCCGCAAGCACACCAAACACACCGTCGAACAGCGTCGGCGCGACGGTTCCCATCACACCTCCCAAGCTTGCGCTAGCACTTTCGATCCAGTGATGCACCACCGGAATGCCGTGCGTGAGGATGCCGCCGCCGACGAGAAACATCGCGATGGTTCCTGCAATGGACAGGCCTTTCATCAGATACGGCGCCGCCCGCAAAATGCCGCGACCGAAGCTGCGTTTAAATTTTGTGTAACCGCCCTCGCCGACCGCGCGGCTCATGTAGAGGCCCGCGTCATCAAGCTTCACGATGCCAGCGACGACACCGTACACGCCGATAGTCATGATGATCGCGATGCCCGAGAGGACAGTGGCTTGCGTTACGAACTGCGCGGTCGCGACGGTGCCCAGCGTGATCGCGATGATTTCTGCCGACAGCACGAAGTCGGTACGAATCGCGCCCTTCACTTTGTCTTTTTCGAACGCGACGGGATCGATTTTCTCATCGGCTAGTGCACTCGCCCGCTCCGTGCGACGCGCCTCTTCCTCGTCCTTGCTATGCAGATATTTGTGGGCGAGTTTCTCGAATCCTTCGTAACAAAGAAACGCGCCACCGACCATCAAGAGCGGCGTCACAGCCCACGACGCAAACGCGTTAATCGCCAATGCAGTGGGCACCAAAATCAGTTTGTTAAGCGCCGAGCCTTTGAACACCGCCCACACGACGGGCAGTTCGCGATCAGCGGAGACGCCCGACACTTGTTGCGCGTTGAGCGCCAGATCATCGCCGAGCACACCGGTTGTTTTTTTCGCGGCGACCTTGGTGAGCAGGGCGACGTCATCAAGCAGCGTGGCGATGTCATCGATAAGTGCGAGAAGACTGGATGCCATCAGTTAGCCCGCTTTTGCGCTGAAAAAGTGCATCGATTGAGCACACACAAATTCATCAGCTTTATCCTGTAACCGCCACTGCATTGGGGCTCAACCGTCATTTGACCAATTCTCGACTTCTGCATAAAAACTACCTTTTCCCCCGTTAAATCGTGCTTTCATCCAAAAGCTGCTCAAGCTCTCACCTGCTGCGTTACCAAAAATTTTCGAACGCCATTGCGGATCGCTCGGGCCAATTTGATCTGATGCGCCGGATTAGACAGCTTCGCCTCTTCCTCCGGGTTCGAGATGAACGCCGTCTCAATCAAAATCGACGGAATATCCGGCGCGCGTAACACGGCAAAGGCCGCGAGTTCGACGCTGCCCTTGTGCAGTTTGTTGATCGGTTTTATCTCGCCGATCATGCCGCGCCCAAGCTTCATCGATTCGGCATTGGTGATCGATTGACTCATCTCCAGAATCATTTTTGCCAGCGACGGATCACGCCCGATCAGGCGCACGCCACCGATCAGATCAGACTGATTTTCCTTGTCAGCAATCCACTTCGCCGCCGTGCTGCTCGCTCCACGTTCCGACAGCGCATACACGGAGCTGCCGCGCGCGTCGGGTCGCGTGAAGGCGTCGGCATGAATGGAGACGAACACGTCCGCATTAACGCCGCGCGCCTTGCGCACACGGTCGCCGAGCGCGATGAACACGTCCTCCTCGCGCGTCATCAGCACGACGATGCGGGGGTCTTGCTCAAGCAGCGCCTTTGTCTTGAGTCCAATGGCGAGTACCACGTCCTTTTCATAGGTGCCTGCTGGCCCAATCGCGCCGGGGTCTTCGCCACCGTGACCGGGGTCGAGCACGACCACGAAGGGCTTGATGTGCAGCGGGGCGGGCGGACGCCGCGCGACAGGCGGGAACACGGGCGGCAACGGACTGGGTTTGGGCGGAAGGATGGGCGGAACGGGCTTTGCCGCTTCGATGGCCGCCTTATCCGCGGCTTTCTCCAGCTGCAACTCGCGCTCAATCAGTTTGGCTAGAAAAGTTGCGATGGGATCGTCCGCATCAACGGGCGTGAGATCGATCACTAAACGATGTCGGTATTGCCCAACCGGCGGCAGGGCGAACGCCGCCGTCTCCGAGCGCGACTTGAGTTCAAGCACCAGCCGCGCCGTGTCGGGGCGAAACTGACCGATACGGGCTCTGGCGAGCACACCGGTGTCGTTCTTGAGTGTTTCCAGCGCCTTCTGAAAGGCGGCGTCTGCCTGCACATCGCTAATGTCGACAACCGCGCGGTCCGGATTAGCTAGCGCCGATACAAAAAAGCGCAGTTCGCTGTCGGATTCGATCGTGATACGAGTGGACGATTTGCCCGGCCATGCCCGTACCGCGAGCACTTTGGGGCCGCCTAGCGCAAGCGTAGCCGCGCCACCGGCAACGAGCGCGGCTAGAACCTGCAAAGCCTGTCGACGGTTCATTGGTTGGGCCCCCTCTCCCTTGAGGGGAGAGGGTTGGGGAGAGGGTGACGTTGGCTATTCGAATCACTGTCGCTCTGCAAGCCACCGTCCTCCTCTCCCCCGGAGCTGGAAGCGACACGCGTGTCGCCGCCTCCCCCAGGGGCGACGGGTGAAATCGTCACCCGCCGCCCTTCATTCTCAAAATCAAATCGCAACTCCCAATCAAACGAAACCGCCCCCTGCAACCGCTCCGGCCATTCGACGAACCGAATCGACGGCGATTCAAAATATTCAAACCCACCACGCGCCTCAAAATCATCCACGCTCTCAATGCGATAGGCATCGAGATGATGCACCTCACCCTTCGTCGTGTCGTAGCTTTCCACCAGCGCGTAAGTCGGGCTCTTGATCGCGCCGGTCACGCCAAGCGCGCGCAACACGCCGCGCACAAACGTCGTTTTTCCCGCGCCCAGATCGCCTATCAGCGCAACTGAGCACGGCGATCCAACCGTCGCCGCAAATCGTTGCGCAAAAGCCAGCGTCGCCGCTTCATCCGACAAATACTCCGTGCTTTCTACAATGGTCTCCATGTCAAACCCCGCATATCAATCGACGGAAGCACGCATCGTGCAACTCGGCGAGCGCATGGGCTTTTCGGCGGTCGGCATAGCCGACATCGCGCTTGAGAGCGAGGCGGAGGGGTTTCAGGCGTGGATTGAGGCCGGTCATCATGGCGAGATGGAGTATATGGCCCGCCACGGCTCCAAAAGATGGCAGCCCGATGAATTGCAGCCGGGTACGCAGAGCGTGATTTGCGTAGCGCTTGATTATTCGCCCAAGCACGACGCCGGGTCGGCCCCCTCTCCCCTCGTGGGAGAGGGTTGGGGAGAGGGGGCGGTGACTGCCGCTCAAACCTCTGCCAACAACAACCAGGCCTACCTCTCCCGCTACGCCCTGGGCCGCGACTATCACAAAGTCTTGCGCAACAAACTACAAGCTTTCGCCGCAGCCATCAACAACGAAATCACGCCCCACGAGTTCCGCGTGTTCACCGACTCCGCCCCCGTGATGGAAATTCCGCTGGCGGCGAAGGCAGGCCTCGGCTGGCGCGGCAAGCACACGCTGCTGCTCTCCCGCGAACGCGGCTCAATGTTTTTCCTCGGCGAGATCTACACCTCGTTAAAACTAGCCCCGCCCGAGCCCCATTCGTTATCCGCAGACCACTGCGGCACCTGCACCGCCTGCATCGATGTCTGCCCCACCAAAGCCATCACCGGCCCGCACCGCCTCGACGCGCGCAAGTGCATCAGCTACTTAACGATTGAACTAAAAACCGCCATCCCCGTAGAGTTCCGCAAAGCCATCGGCAACCGCATCTACGGCTGCGACGACTGCCAGCTCATCTGCCCGTGGAACAAATTTGCGCGTAAGGCAACCGTGCCGGACTTCGAGCCGAGAAATGGGCTCGATTCGGCGACGCTGGTTGAGCTTTTTGCGTGGACTGAAGCGGATTTCAACGAACGACTACAAGGCAGTCCGATTCGGCGGATTGGGTATGAGCGGTGGTTAAGGAATATTGCGGTGGCGTTGGGGAATGCGGAGCGGACGAATGAGATTCTCACCGCTTTGCAGGCGCAAGCCCATCACCCGGCCGCATTAGTTCGCGAGCATGTCGATTGGGCGCTGACGCAAATCGAATCAACGTAGCATTTATTCCGCCATGAAACCGCACGAGCGCATCGCAATCCAATTTGTTCGTCACGGCGAAAGCGCACTGCCCTTTGATTTCGCGATGAAGCGATTTTCTTGAAATGACCTCATGAATCAGACACTAATTCGTGTGAGCGCTTTGTGCCTCGCTCTCGTATCGCTTTTCGGCCTCTATTTGGCGTGGTTAGCGACCGCAGTGGCCATGGGATTTGGCGACATATTTCAGATTCCACTACTAGTCTGCGTTGGGCTACTTTCTGCGAGCCCGCTTGTCATGAATCGCGCTCCGAGGGCTCGGGCGTGGTCGATCAGCATCACAGCCCTTCGATGGCTTGGCGTCTTCCCATTCCTGCTTGGACTGTACTTTGCCATCCAAGGATTCATTCAATTCGTCTTGATCGAAGGCAAAGTTGTGCATGGGCTTTGGAGCGGAATCGCACTTTCAGCCGTATGCCTTACATCCCTCCTGTGGCCTGAGCTTAAGTCTCTATTCCGTCGATTTCGGCGCCGGTAGGTCGGAACGCTCGCGGTTCCGACTTCTGCAAATGCGAAGCCGATTCAAAGATGATCTTTAGCCACCGCGTGCGGCGGAACCACTTCGAGTTCCGCCCTACTCACTTATCGCTGCTCATAAATACCGTCAAATTTCAATTGACATAGCGCGTAGGTCGGAACGCGTGAGGTTCCGACTCGTGCGCGTGCGAAGCCAATTCAATGATCATTGTTCGCCACCGCGTCCGGCGGAACCTCTTCGAGTTCCGCCCTACAAACAACCGACAGCGCAACCGCGCACTTCGGAAACGCCCGCAGCAGCTTCTTGTCCATCGTCACCAATTGAGTGTTGAGCTTCAACGCAAGTGCGACGAATTCACAGTCGTACGCTGAGCGATCACTGTCGCGAACGAGTTCGAGCACAGCGAACGAATCAACCTCATACTCCGCTCCGGCGAGCAGGCTTTCGGCTTCGGTTTGCAGGCTGTTGGCTTGCTCGAACGTAATGGCGTTGCGTCGCATATAGCCCGCGAGAATATTTCGGAATTCGCTGCGCCACAGGATCGGCACGGCCCAGTCCGGGTCTCGTTCAAGCAGCGCCTCGGCAGCGGTCGTGTACTCGCCCGGCAGGTAGAGATAAGCTACGACATTCGAGTCGACGACGATCATAGGCGATCCAGCCGCTTTGCCGCATCGATGTCGCGTGCGCGGAACTTGCCTGCCGGCAGTGAAGCGCGCAGCTCACGGGCACGTGCGAGGCGTTCGCCAGGCGCGATTTTGGTGGGCAACAGCACAGACTCCAGACAGACGATGGCTTCGCTGTTAAGGCTTCGCCGATGCGCCTCGGCCGCTGACTTCAAGCGAGCGTAGACGGCGTCGGGAATATTTTTCAGTGTCAGCGTTGTCGGCATGAGAATCACCAAATTGCAACCATTATGGTTGCATTTTGACACACATCAGTGGGGGGTTGGAACGCTTGCGGTTCCGCCGCCTTTGAAAGCGAAGTTCATTCAGCGGCCACTTTCAGCCGCTGCGTACGGCGGAACCTTCTCGAGCTGCACCCTGCTAACTACTGACCGACCGCCGACAACCAGCCACGAAACAGCGGCATCAAGGCTTTGCAATCACCTGCTTCGCGGCACCATTGCGCTTGAGCCAGGCGAGCGCCTGAGCGGCGTCTTCGATGGCCACGTTGCCCATGCAACGGGCGGTCGAATAGCCCCCGCTAACGGGCAGGTCGCGCACGTAAAGCACATATTCTTCGCCTTCCTCAAAAGGGAATGCGCAGGTGGTCGCCACTGTCGACACATCAAGCAGGGCCGATACGTCGCGCTTCCAGCCTTGCGAAACTTGCAGACTGGCAGTGACGGTGCTGTCGGCGTTTTTTCGCACGCTGATGACTTTGCCAACCATCACCGCCGCAGCTTTTTTGTAGGCTGGCGCGGTGGGCCCCGGATCAATACAGCGGCACGCAAAGCTCGCGGCTGGCAGCAGCGCGATTGCAAGCGTCAAGGCAATTCGCGAAAACAATGAATTCAGCTTCATGAGACGGGCTCCTTGCGCTTGATTGCTGGGCGATTACAACGC
>JBBRVM010000174.1:0-7555 GCA_038246865.1 Burkholderiales bacterium | reverse complement strand
GCAACCTGAATCGCAATCTGCAACCAACCGACACACCCAGCGAGTTCGAAGATCACATCGCGAACTGGTTGTGCCCGCTGATGGCGCAGCATGAAGTGCTGCTCGATCTGCATTCGTTTCAGGCAAAAGGGCAGGCTTTTGTGATGGCGGGGCCAGAGAATAATTCTGGCCCGCTCGAACCGACCGTCCACGGCCATACCGAACGTGACTGGGCGTTGCGCCTCGGCGTGAATCGCGCCGTCGATGGCTGGCTCGACACTTATGCGGCGGGGGTCGAAGAGCGCCGATCCCGCGCAACAAAACTTGATGCTGCGACAGGCAAACGGCACGATCTCGATTCCAAATACGGCGTCGGAACAACCGAATACATGCGCAGCACCGGAGGAATGGCGCTGACGCTCGAATGCGGTCAGCACGAAGACCCGAACGGCCCTGAAATCGCGCACCTGGCGATTCGCAACACGCTTGCTTTGTTCGGGTTGACCGATGATGCAAAACCCCCGCTCGCAGAGAATGCCGAGGGATTACACATCGCAAAGGTCATCGACAAATTCGACAAGGCCGATGCATTCAGCCGCGCGTGGCAAAGCTTCGATTCCCTCAAGGCGGGCGACGTGATCGGCACCCGCGCCAACGGTGAAGTCGTCATTGCGCCGAAGGATGGTTGCATCCTGTTTCCAAATGCCGTCGCTGAGGCCGATCACGAGTGGTTTTATCTCACGGAAGCGACGACCCGATTTTCGAATTAGGTTTTGTCCCGTCTCGCCTTGCGGGAGAGGGTTAGGGAGAGGGTGCGATTGCGCGAGCGGCGAGGCTTATTACGCCGGCAACCCCTCGCCCCTTTCGGGGCACCTCCCCTACTTCGCAGGGGAGGCACGCTGCGCTGCAAACGCCTCATCATCCGAGATAACCCGCATCTCCCCCGGCGCAATTCCGTCAACACGCCACGGCCCTATCGCGACGCGAATCAATCGAAGCGTAGGCAACCCGACCGCTGCCGTCATCCGCCTCACCTGACGATTTCGCCCTTCGCTGATTGTCAATCCAATCCAGCTCTCGGGCACGCTCTTGCGCACGCGAATCGGCGGCGTACGCGGCCACGGCTCTGCGATCTGCCCGAGCAGGCAACACTTTGCAGGCTTGGTGGGGCCGTCCTTCAACACCACGCCACGACTGAGCTTCTGTGCATGTGCCTCAGTCGCAACGCCCTCCACCTGCGCCCAATAAGTCTTGATCACTTTCGCACGATTACCTGAGATCGCCGCCTGCAAAGCCCCGTTATCAGTCAGCACCAGCAGCCCTTCGCTATCCGCGTCCAACCGCCCCGCTGCATAGACATCAGGGATGTCTATGAACTCGGCCAGCGTGCGTTCGTGCGCCTCGCCAGTGAACTGCGATAGGACGCTGTAAGGTTTGTTGAACAGGACGAGCATCGTGGCAACGATGCTACTTGGTGCCCGGTTTCCAGCGACTGAGCATGAGCGCGTTAGTGACAACGCTCACCGAACTCATCGCCATTGCCGCACCCGCCATCACCGGGCTCAGATAGCCGAACGCCGCGAGCGGAATCCCCGCGACGTTGTAAGCGAATGCCCAGAACAGGTTTTGCCGGATTTTGGCGACGGTGCGACGCGAGATTTCGAGCGCGCCCGCCACGAGCGCAACGTCGCCGCGCATGAGCGTGATCGCAGCCGCGTGCATCGCCACGTCAGTCCCGGTGCCCATCGCAATGCCAACGTCGGCAGCGGCCAGTGCGGGCGCATCGTTGACGCCATCGCCCACCATGGCGACGGTGTGTCCTCCCTGCTTCAATGCAGCAACTTTGGCGGCCTTGTCACCGGGCAATACTTCGGCCATCACTTCATCGTCGGTTAAACCGAGTCGATGCGCCATCGCAAGGGCTGCGCCCTTATTGTCACCAGAGATCATCACGATGCGAATGCCGAGCGCGCGCAACGTCGCGAGCGCGTCCTTCGCGCCGGGTTTCGGCTCGTCACCGAACGCCAGAACGCCTGCGAGTTGCAACGCACCGTTGGTTCGGCGGGCGACGGCGGAAACGGTCGCGCCCTGCGCCTGCAACGCTACCGCCCGATCGGACAACTCGCCGAGCGGAACGCCAAGCTCCTGCATCCAGCGCACGCTGCCAATCAGCCAGTCTGATTCGCCTATCGTGCCCTCGGTGCCACGACCGGGTACCGCATGTACATTCAGCGAATCCTGCGTCGATGCTAACGAGCGCTCGGTAGCGGCGCTAACGACAGCTCGCGCCAACGGATGCTCACTGCCGCGCTGCACTGCAGCGGCGTGGCGCAGCAATTCGTCTTCAGACAATCCGCTGGCGGCCAGCACCGCCGTCAACCGCGGTTGCCCGACGGTCAGCGTTCCGGTCTTGTCGAACGCCACGACATCCACCTTGTGAGCAAGCTCGAGCGCCTGCACATCCTTAATCAAAATCCCTTGTTTCGCGGCCACGCCCGTACCCGCCATGATCGCGGCAGGCGTCGCCAGCCCCAACGCGCACGGACACGCGATCACGAGCACCGCGACCGCGTGAATGATCGCTAATTCGCCGCTGCTGCCTGCCCACCACCAACCGACGAGCGTGATGAGCGCCAGCACCAGAACGACGGGGACAAACACCGCCGCCACCTGATCGACCAGCCGCTGAATCGGTGCCTTGGCCATCTGCGCATCTTCGACCAGCCGGATGATGTGCGCAAGCACGGTCTCGCTACCGGTCGCCGACACCCGCATCGTGACGCGACCATCGCCGTTGATGCTGCCACCGGTGAGCTTGTCATTGACCGATTTCTCAACTGGCAGCGGCTCTCCGGAAAGCATCGATTCATCTACTTGCGTACTGCCTTCGAGCAGCGCGCCATCGGCCGGAAAGCGTTCGCCGGGGCGAACGACAAGCGTGTCGCCAACGATCAATTCAGCGACTGGCACGTCGGCCTCTTCGCCCGCGCGATTTAGCACGTGGGCCACCTCGGGACGCAACCCATGCAGGGCGCGGATGGCTGCGGTGGTTTGCCGCTTGGCGCGCGCTTCGAGCCATTTGCCAAGCAACACCAGCGTGACCACGACGGCGGAGCCCTCGAAATACAAATGCACCATCACGTCCGGTTCGGCGCTGAGCCACAACCACATCGACAGACACCAGCCCGCTGAGGTGCCAATCGCCACCAGCAAATCCATGTTGCCGGTAAACGCCTTTAGCGCGCTCCAGCCCGCCTTGTAGAAGCGTGCGCCGAGAATGAATTGCACCGGCGTCGCCAGCAAAAACTGAATCCACGCGGGCAACATCCAGTGTTTGCCAAACAGGTCCCCGATCATCGGCAACACCAGCGGCGCGGAAAGCACAAGTCCAATCGCCACGGGCGCAAAACCTGTCCACTTCGAAGCGGATTCCGCATCGTCCGCCTGCGCCGCGGTGCGCGGCTCATAGCCCGCATCACGTACCGCGCGGCGCAGGCGACCGTCGTTCGCGAGCGCTGGATCGAACGTCACCCGCGCAGACTCGGTCGCCAGATTCACCGTCGCATCGGTAACGCCCGGTACTTTTTTCAGCGCACGCTCCACACGCATCACGCACGACGCGCAGGTCATGCCGCCAATGGAAATGTCGTCGGACAGGTTGGTCGCTGCTGGGAGATTCGTTTCAGTATTCATGGCGACAGGTTAAACCTTTCCATGGTGGCAAGGTCAAGCACTATTGCTAACTGTTTGTTGACGCAGATCAAACAGCGGTGGATGCTGCCTTGACCTTACCATCGTGATAAGGTTCACAATGTGACACATCGGAAGGGTCGTCGACCCTTCAAGTCTCACAAGGAAACCTCATGCAACAAGTATTAAACGTTCAGGGAATGACCTGCGGCCATTGCGAACGCGCAGTCACCAACGCCGTGAAGTCCGTTGACCCGCAAGCCTCAGTCAAGGTTGATCTCGCCTCCGGCAAGGTTGAAATCGACAGCGCGCAGCCGCGAGACGCTTTCGCCAAAGCGATCACCGAGGAAGGCTACTCGGTAGAAGCGGCGAAGGCGGTGGGCGGTGGAGGCTGCGGCGGCAAGTGCTCCTGTGGCTAGTCCGTCGGTGGTTTCGGCGCCGATCAGCATCGGCGACGCGGCGGCGCAATCCGGCGTCAGCGCCAAGATGATTCGGCACTACGAATCGCTTGGCCTGCTCGCCAGCGTCGCGCGGCAAAGCAACGGCTACCGACAATACAACGAGCGCGACATCCACACGCTCCGGTTCATCAAGCGTGCCCGTGATCTCGGCTTCTCAATGGCCGAAATCGCCGAACTCGTGAGCCTGTGGCTGAACCGCCGCCGCACTAGCGCCAGCGTCAAGCGCATCGCGCAAACGCACGCCGACGAACTCACGAAACGCATTGAAGCCATGCAAGCGATGCAAAAAACGCTGGCAAACCTGATTCACTGCTGCCACGGTGATCACCGGCCGGATTGCCCGATCCTCGAAGATCTGGCGGGGGACAGACGGTAGCAAGTTGGGTCGAAGCTGCCGATTCACGTTTACCGCTCCACCGTGCGCTGACTTCACGTTGTCAAACGCGAAATGCATTGAATGGCTACAGCGCAAAGTCATAGTCGATGATGAGCGGGGCGTGATCCGAAAATCGCTCTGCGAGATAGATCGAAGCGGCTTTCGCAGTTGCCGCAATCCCCGGCGTCGCGATTTGATAGTCTAGCCGCCATCCTACGTTCTTGTTCCAGCTATCGCCCCGATTGCTCCACCAAGTGTATTGCTCGGGGCGCGGGTCCAGCTGCCGGAAGACGTCGACGAATCCGATCTCGTCAAACACGCGCGTTAACCACTCACGCTCATGTGGCAAAAAGCCAGAATTTTTCTTGTTGCTTTTGAAATTTTTCAGATCGATTTCATTGTGCGCGATATTGAAGTCGCCGCAGATGACGATTTCTTTGCCGCGCTTGCGCAGCGCGCTCAAATGCTTCGGAAACTCGTTGAGAAAGCGGTCTTTGCTGGCTTGTCGCTCGGGCCCGGCCGCACCGGACGGAAGGTACAGCGACACGACGGCAACGGGGCCAAAATCTGCTTCGAGATAGCGGCCTTCGGTGTCAAACTCGCCGACGCCAAATTCCTTGACGACATTCACAGGTTTCCGCTTCGACCAAAGCGCAGTACCGGCGTAACCCTTCTTGTCAGCCGGATGAAAATGGCCGTGGCTCCTCTTGGGCCGCAGCATTTCCTCCGGTATGTCCTCGAAATTGGCCTTCATTTCCTGCAGGCAAAAAACGTCCCAGCCGCGCAGACGGCTCATCCAGTCGGCGAGACCTCTGTTATGAGCGGAGCGAATTCCGTTGGCGTTGAGGGTGACGATGCGCATGGGCGTCCTTCTATTCAGGTCGAAATCGCGAGAGAATCGCGGATAACTTATTTTTCCACGAGCGGCGCAACCCATGCGCATTGACCGACTCAACACATGAACGCTATGTCATCTCCCAATGCCTTCCGTCAGGACTTCCTTCGCTTTGCCCTTGAGTGCGATGTGCTGCGCTTCGGGGAGTTCAAAACCAAGTCGGGTCGCTTGTCGCCCTACTTTTTCAATAGCGGTTTGTTCAACACCGGCGAGACCTTGTTACGCCTCGGGCGCTACTACGCGGACGCGGCGATTGCCTCGGGCGTTGCTTTCGACATGACGTTCGGCCCGGCTTACAAAGGCATCCCGCTGGTGTCGGCGCTGGCGATCGGACTTGCCGAAAAAGGTCACAATCTGCCGTATTCGTTCAACCGCAAGGAGGCGAAGGATCACGGCGAGGGCGGGTTGATCGTCGGCGCGCCGCTCAAAGGGCGTGTGCTGATTGTCGACGACGTCATCACCGCAGGCACGAGCGTACGCGAGTCCGTCGCGATTATTCGCGCAGCCGGCGCCACGCCCGCTGGCGTCTTGATCATGATCGACCGCATGGAACGCGGGGCTGGCACGCTCTCTGCTGTACAAGATGTGGAAGCGCAGTTTGGGATCCCCGTGATCGCTATTGCCTCGCTTCCAGATGTGCTTGCGCTGGTCAGTGCCACGGCAACACTAGCTGAGCACAAACAAAAGATAGAGGTGTATCGGGAAACGTATGGGGTGGTCGATTAGTCGCTTGCGAAATATTAGAAGTATGAGTAAGCGACGGCATAAGTCGCTGGCTGTGGTCTGCGCGCTCGCTTTTGGAGTGAGCGTCGCCGGTCACAGTCAGGCGCAGCTCTACAAATGGGTCGACGAAAACGGCAAGGTGCAATACAGCGACACCGTGCCCCCTACCGCCATTGATCGTGCGCGCAAAGAGCTGCGCACCGACGGCACCATCAAGCAGGAAACGCAACGCGCTGCGACCGCTCAAGAGCGGCGACTGGCCGCGATGAAAGCGGTTGAAGATGCGAAGCTCAAGGTCATTCAGGACGAGCGTGATCGCAAGGACAAGGCGCTTTTGTCTTCCTACACCGATCTCGCGGATTTTGATCGTGTGCGTGATCGAGCGCTGGCCACGATGGACGCGGAATTCAAGACGTTGACGGAGCGCGAAACGCTGCTCAAAAAAGTCATCGCCCTGCCGCCCGACTCGCCGCCAATGGTGGTGCCCGCCCCGCCCGCTCCACCGGCACCACCCGCACCGGCACCGGTGCCCGGCAAACCGGCCCCCGCAAAACCTGCACCGCCCAAGCCAACGGTGATTACGCTGAGCGAAGCGCGCGCGGAGATGCCGCGACTAGCCGATGCGATGGCGCGCAAAAAACGTGACCGCGAGGACGCCACCGCGCTCTACGCCGGGGAGCGCTTGCGGCTGGGGGGGTTGATTGCTGCGAATGACGCTGTGGTGAACGCTGGGCGACCGAAGGCTGCGGTTGCGCCCGGAGCGACTGCTGGCAAGTAAAGCGGCCGACAGCTTTTCGCTGCGACAACCGGTGCATAGGGGCTAACGTCGATTTTTTGCATAAATCGACTTTTGTCAATTTAACGATCTAGCCCTTGCTCAGCCGTCATTTCACTACCAAGTTGATCACGCACAGCCGTCGCCGCTATCCTTCTTCGCCATGAAGATTGCATTTCACCTTGACCCTCTCGCCAAACTAAAGGCGTACAAAGACACCTCTGTGGCCATGATGCGAGCCGCGCAAGCCCGTGGCCATTCGATTTTTGCGATTGAGCCGGGTAACGTGTTCAGCCGTGATGGTGTCGTGCAGGCCAATCCGCTGCAACTCACCGTTAACGATGACGACGATGCGTGGTTCGATGCGAACGCGATGCCGGTCACACCGCTCTCGCAGTTCGACGCCATCATCGAGCGCAAAGATCCGCCGTTCGACATGGAATACATCTATCACACGTATCTTTTCGAGCGCGCCTGCGATCAGGGCGCTCGGGTGTTCAACCGCCCCGGCGCGATTCGTGACAACAACGAAAAGATGGCGATCCTCAAGCATCCCGACATGATCGCGCCAACCGTCGTCACGCGCTCAGCCGAAGTGTTGCGCCAGTTCGTCAATGAGCACAAAGACGGCATCTTCAAACCGCTCGACGGCATGG
>JBBRVM010000173.1:0-7565 GCA_038246865.1 Burkholderiales bacterium | reverse complement strand
CGACGACGGCGGCGACTTCGGGGGCTACATCGGGTGGTGTTAGGGTGGCTACATCCATTGATCAGGCTATCAATTTCCAGTTTTTGTAGGAGCGGCTTGCCGCGACCCGCAATTGCAATGTCAAGTTGGGTCGCGGCATGCCGCTCCTACAAGAACCCGTCACGCAGTTTTCAATTGCCGGATATGGGTCGGCCCGACGCGGGCAACCACAGCAGCTTCAACTTCCTTGCGCAAGCCAAACTCAAACGCGAGTTCCGCTGCAACAAAGATCGGCCCAATTGCAAGTCCCATGATGTCATCTACAAACGCGGGCTTTTTGCCTTCGTAGTAATGACCGACGAACTGAATAATCCAGCCAACGACGAACATGCCAACACCAGCGATTAGCCAGTTCATCAGGCTTTGCGCTGCGAGCCATTGCCCGAGCCAGAGGCAAAACCCAAGGAACACCGCCATCGCGATACCGAAACGAACATCAAGCTTCAGGTAGAACAAACCGATGATCACAACGGCGAAAATTGCAGGCGTCATAGCGACGCCGTCAACATGCGCGAACACGGGTCGCGACAGCAAAATCACGACGGCTGCGACGATCATGGGAACGCCAACAAAGTGCGTCGTGATATTGCGGCGATCGCGGTGATACGCAGCGTATTTACTCAAATAATCTATGAATGAACCCATGGCTTTCCCCTTGCCTCTTCTAACTTCCCGAATGAAGGAAGGTAGAAATCAAACCTTCGCCAACCCCATCGCCGAACGCACGTCAAGCATAGTCTCTTCGGCAACGCGACGCGCCGTAGCGGAACCGTCGTGCAGCACTTCTTTTACGTAACCCGGCTTCGCTTCAATTTCCTTGATGCGCGCCTGCATCGGAGCCAGTTCTGCATTGATCGCATCGATCACGGGCTGCTTGCATTCGAGGCAACCTATTCCCGCTGTGGTGCAGCCCTGTCGCACCCATGCCTTGGTCTCGTCGCTGGAATACACCTGATGCAGCGTCCACACCGGGCACTTGTCGGGATCGCCGGGATCGTTGCGACGTGCGCGCGCGGGATCGGTCGGCATGCGGCGAACCTTCTGCTCAACCGACGCCGGCGTTTCGCGCAGATCGATGCCGTTGCCGTAGCTCTTGCTCATTTTGCGGCCATCGAGTCCGGTGACTTTCGACGTCGGCGTGAGCAGCGCTTGCGGCTCCGGCAGAATCGTTTTTCGGCCACCGGTGAGAAAGCCGAGCAGCGTTTCTTTCTCTGCAATCGAGATTGAGCCCGCAGTCATCACCAGCGCTTTCGCCTGCTCCAGCGCTTCTGTGTTGCCGTCCTGATTGAACGCCGTTTTCAGCGCCTGATACTGTTTGCCGACCTTGCCGCCGAGCTTCTTGATCGCGATTTCTGCCTTCTCGGCAAAGCCCGGCTCGCGACCGTAAATGTGATTGAAGCGGCGGGCGATTTCACGGCTGATTTCAAGATGCGAGACCTGATCTTCACCCACCGGAACCTTGTTGGCCCGGTAAACGATGATATCCGCCGTTTGCATCAGCGGATAGCCGAGAAAGCCGTACGTCGTGAGGTCTTTTTCTTTCAGGTGTTCCTGCTGCTCTTTGTAGGTCGGCACGCGCTCCAGCCAGCCGAGTGGCGTGATCATGCCGAGCAGGAGCGACAGTTCCGCGTGTTGCGGCACCTGGCTTTGCAGGAAGATGGTGCACTGATTCGGGTCAAGCCCGGCGGCGAGCCAATCGGTGACCATGTCAAAGGTGGACGTCTCGATGACGCGCGGGTCATCGTAGTGGCTCGTCAGCGCATGCCAGTCGGCGACGAAGTAAAAACACTCATGTTCCGACTGAAGCTTTATCCAGTTTTTAAGCGCGCCGTGATAGTGGCCGATGTGCATGAAACCCGTGGGCCGCATGCCTGAAAGAACGCGATCTTTGAACATAAATTTACAGGCCGACCAGCGCGCCTAGCGCGCGGTAAGTGATGGAGTAAAGTGGCATCAAAATCGTGCCGAGGATGCCCGCGACCGCCAGGCCGAGCACAATGAATAAACCGTAGGGCTCCATGCGTGAATACGAGTATGACAGTTGCCGGGGCAGCAAACCAGCGACGATGCGCCCACCGTCCAGAGGCAGAATCGGCAGCAAGTTGAGCACCATCAGACCGACGTTCCACGCCACACCGGCACGCGCGATTGCGTCAATGGCAGGCATGTCAGAAACTTTTAAAATGATTGCCCAGCCAATCGCCATGACGAGATTGGCTGCAGGACCGGCAGCAGCCACCCAGATCATGTCGCGCTTCGGGTTGCGCAAATTATTGAAATTAACCGGCACCGGTTTGGCCCAACCGAAGAAGAAACCACCAATCGCGAGCGTCAGCGCGGGCACGGCAACCGTACCGATCCAGTCAATATGCTTGATGGGATTTAGCGTAATGCGCCCCAGCATTTCGGCCGTGCGGTCGCCAAACACGCGAGCTGCATAACCGTGAGCGGCTTCGTGCAGCGTGATCGCAAGCAAGAGCGGGATCGCGTTGACCGCGATCTTGTAGATGATGTCGTCCATGAGCCTATTTTAGGGGGCGCGTTGTGCGCGACACTATTGCAGTTGGGGGCAATTGAGCGCGTGGGCAACAAAAAAGAAAAAGGCCGCGACGCCCTTAGGAATCGCGGCCTGAAGTTGTGTGCCTTGCTGTGAAGTGTCCAGCCTAGAACTTGTGACGTAGCGAGAACTGGGTCGACGTGGAGTCCTTGCCACCAAACGCCGTCACGCCGCCGAGGAAGCCGTTGCCACCTGCCAACGCTTGCCCATTGGCATTGTTGTTGACTTGTGTGACAGCCAGTGTGACATCGGTGCGCTTCGAGAACGGGTAGGTGAAGGCCATGCCGTAGGACTCGGAATCCGCGTTGGTGGCGCGACGATCATCAAATCGGGAGTAACCGACGGTGATCGTCGACACGCCGAGCGGAATGCGCGCACCAGCGTGATAGAGCTTCGCGTCCTGCATGAAGCGCGGAAGGATGCCGCTGTCGATCAGCGTCGCGGGCACGCCACCGGCGAGAAGCCCAGCGCGCAGCTCAGGCGCGGACGAGCCGTTGGGCTCCTTGATCGCCGCGTAGAGGCCGAAGAAATTGGCGAAACCGGCGTTGAAGTTTCCACCGACCGCGAATGTGTTCAGTGATTTTTGACCGGCGCTGTTGGTGCGCTCGTTGTAACCCACGCCCACGCCGAATTTAGCCGTTTGATAGCCACCGTTGACGCCCACGAGGCGACCATTTTTGGTGCCCGCGCTGTTTTCGCCAAACGCGTAGTAACCGGTGCCGAAAAAGCCGTTCAATTCAATGCGATACAAAAGTGAATTGCTTTCCCGAATGTCGACGCCCGCCGGGATGCCGGAAATCTGACCGGGCGACGCGGCGGTTGAATTGGCGAAGGCGTCAAAACGATTGGTGATCTCGAATGCCGGGGTGTATTGACGGCCCACAAGCACCGCGCCGTACGGCGTGATCAAACCGACGAAAGCTTGACGGTCAAACAGGCGACCCGGCAAATTCACGCCGAGCGAAGCGCCGACCGCACCATTCAGCGCCGCCTGCACCGCTGGAGGAAGTCCAGCCAAAAAACGATCCGGCAATTGGTTGCCCGAGATTGTGCGGTTACTCAATGCGCCCGTATCGGCCTCAAAACGACTCTCGAGTACGAACGTGGCCTTCATGCCATTTCCCATGTCCTCGGTCCCACGAATGCCCCAACGAGAGCCTTCCATGATGCCACTGGCCACTTGCGTGATGGCACCACCTCTTACGCCGGTGACATGCTGAACGCCCGCATCAACCACGCCATAGAGCGTGACGTTGGCGGTTTGCGCCAGCGCTTGATTGACGGCCAGCGAGAGCGGGAGCACAGCGAGCGCGAGTGGGAACAGCGAGCGCGCTTTGGCGCTGCGGGCGAATATTGAGCTTGATTTCATGGGGCCTCCTTATAGCTTTGTTTGTTTTGAGCCAACGTGCCTATTAGTGCACGGCGCTCAAACGTATCGCTCAATTGTGCATTGATTCGTGCCGTTTCGGTGAACTAAGCACCACGATGCGCCCGACGCACGCACGGTTGTTGCGACCTCGCAACCCTGGCCCGTTTTAATCGCGGCGGGAGTAGTTTCGAGTGGCGAGATTAATACAGCTTTTCTGTGAAACGGCTATTTCATAGGGGCTGTTAGTCGGTAAAGGCACTTATCGATAAATAGGCAATACCAGCTGTAGCCCTAGGGCGAGCGTCACTTCATGCAAAAGCTGTTACGCAGATGTAATTAACACGCTAATGCCACAAAGATGCTTTAGATAGCATTTTCGGTTAACATGCAATCTAGTTTCATTAGATGAATTCGCACCATGCTCCCCAACGCTACCTACAACCCCCGATTCGGCGCGCTTGCCTGCGCCGTTAGTTCAGCCATCGCAGCGTGTTCCGTCGCACAGGCGCAAACCCCGGTGAAAGTAGACAAAGTTGTCGTCACCGCGTCTCCCTTTTCCGACCAGGACGAATTGCAATCGGTGCAACCAGCGGTCGTGGTCAGCAAGAGCGCACTGGTGACCGACCGCGCCGCAAGTCTGGGCGACTCGCTCTCGACGCAAGCCGGCGTTCAATCCTCGTCATTTGGCCCCGGCGCATCGCGACCGATCATTCGCGGGCTCGACGGGCCGCGCATCAAAACGGCGGAGAACGGCGTGGGCACGCTGGACGTGGCCACCATCAGCCCGGATCACGCGGTGTCCTCCGAAGTGCTCGGCGCACGCCAGATTGAGATTCTGCGTGGACCCGCGACGTTGCTATACGGCTCCGGCGCGATTGGTGGCCTCGTCAATGTCGTCACTGATCGCATTCCACAAGCGCATAGCGACAGGACCCGCTTTTTGTTCGACGGTCGCTGGTCCACAGCGGAGCGAACGCGTGATTTCGGCGGACAGTTGCGCACCAGCGCAGGCCCGTTCGCGTTTACCGGCGAAGCGTCTGACCGGCGCACCGATGACTACGAAACGGCTCACGGGAAACTGGCGAACTCGGACACGAAAACCCGTAACGCGAGCGTGGGTGGTTCCTATATTTTGGCCAACGGATTCATCGGCGTCGGCATCAATCGGTTTGATAGCAATTACGGCATTCCCTCACCCGACGCGGTACGCATTGACCTCTCGCGAAATCGAGCGGAAACGCTGGGCGAAATCAATAACGTATTGGGGCTGGAACGCATCCGTTTTAGCGCTGCCAACAATCAGTATAAACACGCCGAAATTGAGCCGTCGGGCGACGTCGGCACCGTGTTTCGCAACGACGCACGAAGCGCACGATTTGATCTGCAAACGCGGTCGATAGCTGGCTGGCGCACAGTGTTCGGCGCCGACGTTGAGCGCGCGGAATTCTCCGCCGTCGGCGAAGAAACCATCGTGCCGCTCACCAACACCAGGAGTCACGCCCTCTTCGCTGTCACCGAGAGAAAATTCGGCCCCGGGCGCATTGAAATCGGCGGACGATTTGAGCGCGTTTCGCATTCGCCGGATGCGGAAGTTACGCTGCCCAATCGCAGCTTCTCGCTATCGAATGGCTCGATTGGCTATCAATGGCAACTCGATAGCACGAGCGCCGTTAGCGCCTCGTTCAGCCACGCCGAGCGCGCGCCGGCGATTGAAGAGTTGTATTCAAAAGGCGCGCACATCGCCACGCTCACCTACGACCTCGGCAATGCGCAGCTCGCCAAAGAGCGCTCGCAAAATATCGATGTTTCCTACAAGTTGCAAAGCCGGGCGTGGAGCATGCGCGCCGCTGTTTTTCGCAACAACGTGAAGAATTTCATCTACGGTGCCAGCGTTGATGAGAACAATGACGGCGTCGCCGATCATGTCAACACCGAAGGCGAAATCACAGCCGATGGCGAGCTTCTGAAACGCGAATTTAAAAACGTCGATGCCCGGTTCACCGGGGCGGAACTTTCGTTGGCCTATGGGCCGACGCAAGGCTTCGGATTCACCACAATGGCCGACACCGTGCGCGGCATCATTGTTAGTGATAACGGCGGCAATTTGCCGCGCATCAGCCCGTCAAGAATCGGCGGCAAGTTGACCTGGCGCGGAGGGGCCAATAACGCGTGGTACACAGACGTTGGCGCAACGCATGTGTTCGAGCAAAACCGCGTAGCCTCGTACGAAAGCAGCTCACCTGCGTACACACGCGTGGATGCTTCAGTACGCTACCGAATGACTTTTCCCGACAATCGAAGCGCGGAGTTTTATGTACTCGGCAGGAACCTGACTAATCGCGATATTCGCGTTCACACGTCGTTTTTGAAGGACTTTGCGCCGATGCCGGGGCGAAGTTTATTTCTGGGTGTGACCACGACGTACTAGTCGCGCGGATGAGTTCTCTGATTTACGTTTGCGGTGAGTCTTTCGAAGCATTAACGAGACCGAAAGGCCGTCGTGATTTGATTGCCCTGCGATGAGTTTCAGGCGGACCCGGATGCGAGCATCCGGGCTACGCATGAACCGCCGCCACTGCGCCCTTCGCTGCATCACTCACCGCCGCACGCAGCCACTGCTGCGCCGACACCGTTTGCGCTCTGCGGTGCCACACCATATCGACGCGAACGGGCGGCACTTCGAACGGCAAATCGACGACCGCGAACTCATCCCTTATCCCCGTTGAAGGCAAGAAGTGTCGGGGCAATACAGTCAGCAAATCCGACCCCGCCACCACCCGCCCCGCAGTAAAAAACTGATTCACGGTAAGCACGATTCGACGAGTCTGGTTTATCGCGGCTAAAGCCTCGTCAACAAAGCCAAATGGCCTTCCAGAAAAGCTCACCAGCAGATGATGGGCGGCGCAATAGGCGTCCAGCGTGAGGGGTTTGTTCACCAAATCGATCGCCAGCGGATGATCACGGCGCATGACGCAGACGTATTCGCCGCTGTAGAGCTGGGTGTGCGCGAAGTTGTCGGGGTTGCCGGTTTGCATGCTTTGCAGGTTGATGGCGGCGACGACGGCGGGAAAGTAGCCGACGGCGAGATCGACCTCGCCCGCCTCCAGAATCGCGCGTGGGTCGCGCGTGGTGAGCGGGAGCACGCGGGTGCTGATGCCAGGGGCGTGGGTTTCGCTATGACGGATCAGCGGTGGGATCAACATGGCAGCGGTGGCGTCGGCCATGGCGAGGACGAAGCCCTGCTTCGACGTCGCGGGGTCGAAGGCGTCGGGCGTGATACTCGCCTGTAACGACTCGAGCGCGTCGCGGACCACGGGCCATAGAGCGATTGCTCTGGGCGTGGGGGTGATTCCGTAGCCGGCGCGGGTGACCAGTTCGTCGCCCAGCGCTTCGCGCAGGCGACGCAGTGCGTTGCTGACCGCAGGTTGCGTCATCGCGAGGTTCTCTGCGGCTCGCGTGGTATTTCGGGTGGCCATCACTTCGTCGAAAACACGCAGTAAATTGAGGTCTATCGAGCGGAAACGTTGCATGGTGCGGTTCCTAGTATCAATTTTATGAATACAACTAATCACTAATATAAATTTGCAATATATCAGGGGT
>JBBRVM010000172.1:0-7579 GCA_038246865.1 Burkholderiales bacterium | reverse complement strand
TGTTCGGCTACTCGTTTGACGGCATCCGGGACCGGCGGGTCATCCGTCGGTAGTGGGTTCTGATAGAGGTTGAGAGGCCGCCCTGAGAATCACCGCCATCTGTTCTCCCACACGCTCGGCCGAGAACCGCTCTTCTACGTTTGTCCGACCACAGCGGCGCATGCTTTCCCATTCGTCGGACTTATCGCACAGTTCGCGAATGGCGGTCGCAATTGCTCGATGGGAGCGATCAGTGATCAGCATGCCGTCCACCCCGTCTGTAATACACTCCGGAATGCCGCCTACACGGGTGGCGATTGGTATGCAACCGCTGGCCTGCGCTTCCTGGAGAACAACTCCTTGCGTTTCGACATGTTCGGCCACTCCTGTACTGCCAACGCTTGCAAGGACAAACAGCTGGCAGCGTTGGTAGAGCTCCCTTAAACCGCCGACCGACACGCCAACGTGAAACGTGACGAACTGACTCACACCGAGGCGGCGTGCCAGTGCCTCAAGCGCGGCCTTGTTTGGGCCGACACCAGCGAAATGCCAGTGTATGCGAACGCCGTCGCGTACGAGGCGACACAGCGCCAACAGAGAGTATTGCTGCCCCTTATCCCGATGAAAGCGGCCAACTGAGAGCACCTCAAGCGTGTTGTCGGCGCAAATCGGCTGGCGCGGAAGAAAAGGGAAATCGTGCAGCGGGAGACCTTGTGGCAGTACCACGATCTTTGCGATCGGACAACCAAGTTCAGCGGCCTGCTGGCGCGCAAACTGTGTGTTCACGATCACCGTCGAAGCCGCTGCGAATACCTCGTCACTCCAGATTTCTGGTGTTTGCGGTACTCCGGATGGCTTGAGGCCATGGAATGTGATGACCAGCGGCAGCTGTCGATCCTGTAGTTCCGGGAGGCAGGCATAAGCCATGTCGAGCGAATGTGAATGCACCACGCGCACGTTGGGAAGCGATTCGAAAATGCGGCGTGTCGCAATCGCCATGAGTACAGACACTGAGCGTCGGCGTCGACGTGGATCGCTTGAGAAGGTTTGCTGGGCGCTCCAGATGCGTCGCGCCTCCCGCCACGGAGAGGTGAGCAAACCACGTAGCGCCATGCGAAAAAGTGTGCTGGGTTGCGCCGGCAGCACTACTACGCGTTCATGAAGCTGGAGTCGCTCCACCTTTTCAAAGTGAACACCCGAATCACGCCGGTGACTCACTACGCTGAACGGGAGTTCTGAGCACAGCAGCTGCTCTAGATAGGTATCGATCCACGGCTGGTTAATAGACGGAAAGCGCGGCGCCAATACCAGCACTTGACTATCACTATGCGCCATCTGCTCCGAGCACCTCATAGCCATAGCGCCCAAGCATGTCCCCAGCCACGGCATTGATGCGTGCAATCTGTTCGCTGCTGAGCCGATCAATACTTTGCGCATTCATGTTTTTGAGCGGATCCTTGCGCTCATGGATGGCCAGCGGTGCGGATTTGTCATATCTCGGGAAGGCATCGATACCAATAAACGAAGCGACGCGATTGAGCTCCTCTGTGGGGTTGGTGACGAGATCCTCGTATTTCATCCACAGGAGATGACTCAAGTGGCTGGCATCTTCCTCCATCACTTCGTTACTGCGGCGCCATTGGAGCGCGCTTTGCTCTACCGGCCACGAATCCCGAAGATGCCTAGGGTCAGCCTTCCGAGTGATGCCCTCAGAGACTGCGTAACCGTTACGAACGATGCATACAAAGTAGGCGGGTGCAAAATGATGCTGTAGCCATCGAGTGCGGGCGGTGTTTGGTGGTGACTTCTCGAGCAGCCAAGGCTTGGAGCGATCCAGGCGCATACCCCACTCCTTTTTCACCCGAATGGGATCTGGGCCGGTGCTCGTTTCGGTAAGCCGGAAGAGCTCCTCACGACCAGCCCACATGCGCGGAAGGCCAACGTCGTAGTCTTTGACGAACTGATCAGTAATAAAGTGCCCCTCGGTGGGCAAGGCCGAAATCTGCGGGTGTGCGCCGAGCAACTCCGCCAGCAATGTGGTTCCGGAGTTGTAACAGCCCACCAGAAAGAGCCAACCCTGCGGTTTGGGAACCGGCGTCAGTGCGATCTTGATCTCGCGCAGGACGTTCCCGAGGTTCTCGCGGATAACGCCTTTCGCGTGTGAATCGAGCATGCCAGCTCCAGCGGATTGATGAGAGAACTAGAAAAAGTAACTGTTTGGCCTGGCTGACAGTCTGCCACCTTTTCAGCAAGTTCGAAGAGTGGGTCTGGTATTGTGACAGACGAACAAACAGGCATCCAAGAAACGCAAGAATCAGGTGCCCTTATGGCACGCAGGTTTGGCCGGTAGCGTACTGACGAGAGCGGGTGAATATTTGCGTCTCCCCATACCTTAAACACAACCTCCTCCTCACCCCCGCCGCCAGTGTTAGTTCGTGCCGCAGGATTGCTTCGTCGACTGTACCATCTCGCAGCCGATCCTGAGCGATCGATATCGTACTACCCGAACGAACCGCGAAAGAATACGGCGAGACGCTTTCGCGACTTGCTCTGGTGGTACGCGAAGCATCGTGAGGTGAACCAGTACTACTACTGTTGGGGCATGGACCGCGAGAACGGGCCGCGAGAGCGTGATTTGCTTTCCTATCGGGAGTTTAAGCGTGTACGGGATGCGCGAAACGCTCGCGACAGGTCGTCTGGGCTGAACTACATCGCGCTATTGCGCGACAAGTACCTGTTCTCGTTGCTTCTTGAAGCACTCAATTTTCCGGCACCCGAGTTGCTGGCGGTCGTTCGCGGTGAACAGGTTGAGGTCATTCGCCCCCGCCGAACTGTTTCACTCGATGAGTTTATTCAACAGCCGCTCGCTATCGACGGATTTTGCAAGCCCCAGTTTGGAGTTCAGGGACATCGCGCGTTCCGTCTCCGAACGGAAAAAGGTCAGGCCTATGTGAATGACGAAACGCAATCCGCCGAGCAAGTGGCGGCGCGCGCTTCGCGTCACGTGCTACAATCAAGGGTGGAGCAACACCCCGATATGGCGTCACTGCACACCTCGTCGGTAAACACCATGCGAGTGATCACGGTGCGTGATGGCCTCCGACCGCGTGTGTTTTCGCGACCGCTAGTGCGTGTCGGATCCGAGGGGCGTGTCGTGGATAATGCGGGATCGGATGGACTCCAGGTATTCGTGAATACAGAAACGGGACGACTCACCGGGTCAGCGCTCCGAACGCGCGGCGGAACCCTGTCGCATCACCCAAATACGAAGATTGCATTCGATGGCTTTGTCGTACCGCACTTTGATCGTGCACTGGAACTCGCCGTCGAGTTGCATTCGCAGCTACTTGGACTGCATTCGGTAGGTTGGGACCTCGCCATCACCACGAGCGGACCGGTCTTTATTGAAGGGAATGACAATTGGGCAGCTGGCTTGCGGATGGGTATGGAGCCGGACTTCAAGCGCGAGTTCGAGCAACTGTTTCTTGAGAGCTAATTCGCCGTCAGAACCTTCCCCGCCACGATCCGGATCTATTGTGTCCCTACAGCGACTGGTATTGCTCGCGCTCCTGGCAGGACTCAGCATCGGTAGCGTGATTGCTGCGAATCCTAACTGGACGATTACTGCGCTCGTACCGTGGATCGAACCCATCGGTACGATCTGGGTGAACGCGCTGCGCATGGTGGTGGTACCGCTCGTCGTGTCCCTTCTGGTGACTGCCGTGGCCACAATGTCGGACACTCGCGCGCTGCGGCGAATCGGTTCCACGTCGTTTATCGTCTGGGTTGCGCTGCTCACTTTCTCCGGTGCGCTCGGACTGACGCTTGTACCGTTTCTCTTTCAGTGGCTGACCATTGATCCCGCCGCGATTGCAGCACTTCGTACCGGTGCCGAAGAACTGGCTGCAGCTACGGCAACTGGTGTGGCGAACATGCCACCGTTGCGACAGTGGTTTGTTGATCTTATTCCAATCAATCCAGTGCGCGCGGCTTCTGAAGGTGCGATGCTTTCACTCGTCCTGTTTTCATTGACGTTCGGCTTGGCGGTGTCGCGGATCGCACAGGAACAACGCGACGCGCTGCTGCGCGTGTTTGGAGGTATTGCAGCAGCGATGCTAGTGATCGTGCGGTGGGTTCTTCGCGTCTCACCGATCGGCGTGTTTGCGCTCTCGCTGTCAGTAGCATCGCGGGTTGGTTCAGTCGCTGCGGGGGCGCTGGGCTATTATCTCGTCGTGACCGCCGTTTCCATGACCGTACTCTGCCTGGTACTTTTTGCCATCACCGTTGTGCTGGGACGAGTATTGCCGGGTAAGCTGGCCCGTGCGCTGCTGCCCGCGCAGGTGGTGGGCTTTACCTCCCGCTCCTCGCTGGCTACGATGTCCGCGCAAGCAGAAGCCGCCACAGACGTGCTCCGTCTACCGCGACCGGTGGTCGCATTTGTGCTGCCGCTGGCGGTTGCGAGTTTCAAGCCGCACGGACCGCTCAACTGGAGCAGTCTCGCCGTTGTTGCCGGGTTATTGTACGGAGCACCGATTGGTGTGGAGCAGCTGCTCACCGTGATTGGCTCGGCGATACTGCTTAGCTTTGCTGTGCCTGGTGTGCCAAGCGCGGGCATGTTGCTGATTGCGCCTGTGTTCGTGAACGTAGGGATTCCTGTAGAGGCGATCGGACTACTGATAGCCGTGGACGCGTTACCCGATATGTTCAAGACGGTCGCGAATGTGACGGGACAGCTATGCTCTGCGGCGATCGTGGCACGTGTCTCGAGAGAGACTCGCGCCACTTAGTTTCGCGATCGGTTTCCTCGCGTCGGCTCACTTTAGTCCACTTGGCAAGATGGACAACCATTCCTGTGGTTCCACATTGAAGATGGCGTAGTTCTCGCAGATCGGCGTGTTAGCATCGCGTCGAAGCTTTTCGCCACGGCGTCACCCTAGCAGTTACCGGCGCGACTCATGTTCGCCTCGAGCCGGTGCATTGACAGTTTCACCCGATGCGTTTGACTGGTTATCCGGTGCCGTGGTCCGGATGTTGACCCAGCTCCGCGCCTCGCCGACCCACTATGCCTGCGAGATCCAGTCCGCCGGTGAGCGTGAGGCGATACGTTTCGTCACTAGCCCACACCGTGTCAATTGGACTCCCGATTGCGACAAAATATCGAGGAAAAGTACGACATATTTTAGAGAGCTAACACGAGGTCAGGGCGCGACTCAGGCGCGGCTCCCGGCCTTCACCGGGAAACACAACCCATGGCGCTCGCCGGAACGATGCGCCAGCTTACGCGCCCACACCCACAGCAGTTCCGGTCGCATGTCGAGGTCCCGCACGTTTATTGACAATGCGACCTGCACCAATCTCCGCACCTGTATCCGCAGAACGGATCCAACTTCAATGCCGCATCAACCTTGCACAGCGCACGCTTCTTGACTCGCAGTTACCTACATCCCCAATCAAAGTCGCGTCAGGTCAGGTGCCTATTAAATCGGGTGAAATCCACAGCGGGTTTCCGATAGTGGATTTCCCCCTTAGTGTTCGGTTTGCCAAACTAAGAATCTGCACCACGAAATATCAGCTCGGAATCATCATCTCGAAATTCTCACCTTCCAACCGACCGGTCAGCAGGCACGCCGATGACAACGCCATACCCTGTCATTCTCGCTGATACCGCCAGCAGCTGGATGCAATACCTGCAGCTAAAGCTCAGCGCCCGTTTGCAAACGCTTCAGCGTCTACCCACTTCCGATGAAGTGCTGATGCTCGCGTGGCAGTTTCCTCCGGATGTTTCTGGGGGCGTTTATCGTCCTCTTTCCATTGCCAACTACTTCGCCCGTTCATCTCAGCCAATCACCGTTGTCTCTCGTGCAGTGAATGATCGAACGGTTTCCGCTGGCGAAGCGCTGCTAAAACGCCTCGATCCCAGGGTAAAGGTTCATCGCCTCACCAAAGTTCGGCAGAAACAACCAAGCTTCCGTGGATTTCCGCGAGTTGACTCGAGTCTACCCAGTGCAATGCAACTTGCGCACGAGTCCATCCGGCTGTACGGGAAAACGAAGCCTCGGCTAGTGGTGGCCACAGGTCCACCGTTTCATGATTTTGTGGCGGGATACTGGCTGGCGCGAATCTGGGACGTTCCTCTTGTCATTGACTACAGAGACGAATGGACGCAGTGTCCATTCGATTTCGTACAACTGGGATCGCGGGATGAGATCTGGGAGCGCCGCGTAAATGACGGGGCCGCCGCCATCATCTTTGTCTCTCATTCGCAAATGGAGCACCACCTCAGTGTCTTTGGTTCGGGGCTGACCAGTAAATCAATGGTCATTCCCAACGGGTGGGAGCCGACTGCCATTGGCGAGCCGGCGTCTACCGCTATCGCTAAGGGAAATGCTCGCACAATCACCTTTGCCGGAAAGCTGGGTAGCCACACGCCGGTGGACGGTTTCCTGGAATTATTTTCGCAGCAGCTGGTGCAACGACGCAAGACGGGACAGCCAGAACTCAAGCTGCAGTTTTTGGGGGGGCGGGATGCACCAGCGCGCCAGGCGCTCGCTCGTTTTCCCTTCCAGGACAGTTTGATTGTGCGCGACCAAATGCCGCAGCAAGATGCCATATCGGCTATGCGTGCCTCCGATATACTGCTCATCGTCAATACAAGCAGCCTAGCTCGTTATATCCCAGGCAAACTCTACGACTATCTGGCAAGTGGAACGCCAGTACTCAGCTACGGCAAAGGAGGCGAGGTTGAGCGAATCTTGGCGCTCACCCAGTCTGGCATTGCAGTAGCGGAGAATGACAGCATAGCGCTAACGGATGCGATCGAGCGCCTGCTCACGCAAAAGACTGTGCCTAACAATACGTCGACGATTTGGCTAACGCAGCACACACGAGACGCCGCAGCGCAGCGCTTGCTGGCGCTTGTTTCACGCTTGACTCATCGCAGCTGAGAACAAAACCCGGGTTCTGCTGGCTCCCTTTGTCTTGCTCCAGTTGCGATGTGACACCCCCCGCTCCACACTTTGGAGCATCTGAGGTAATAATGAGTCCCTGGAAGGGAGCCATCCAGCACTCGCGGCGCGTCTTCACGCCGCAGCAGAAGGCCGCAATGTTGCGACGTCTTCTGGCCGACAAGGTCCCGGTCTCGGATCTGTTTGACGGGTATCAGCTCGCGCCGAGTCTGTTTTATATAAGGCAAAAGCAAGCGCTTGAGCATTTCACGGCCGCGTTGCAGGACGGGCGCTTGGCCTACGGCGCATCGGAACCGGCGAGCGCCGAGCGGGCGCGTATCGCGGCGCTGGAAGCGATCATCGCCCGGAAGGATCGCGTCATTGCGGAGGTGTCGGAGGAGGATCTCGATATAGAAAAAGTAGCGTGGGGACCCATGAAGGGCCGCTGGGTGCCGCCCGGTCAGCGCGAAGAGGTCGTGGATTGCGTCACCGCGCTCGCGACCTGGACACGCACTCCGTCCAAGAAAGGGGACGGGCTTCGAGCTACCGACGCAGGCGTACGCGCACTGGCACATCGATCTCGTTTACGTGAATATCGCGGGCACGTTCTACCATCGTTGCGCGATGCTCGATGGCTGCTCGCGCTCTCTCGCCTA
>JBBRVM010000171.1:0-7609 GCA_038246865.1 Burkholderiales bacterium | reverse complement strand
GGTTTTGGTTTTATCGAGGTCGGTACGCTCACCCCCAAGCCGCAACCCGGCAATCCGGCGCCGCGCATGTTCCGGTTGCCCGAGCATGAGGCATTGATCAATCGGCTGGGATTTAACAACGGTGGCGTCGAGGACGCGGTGAAGCGATTGCAATGTCGCGATACCAAGGTTCCGGTCGGTGTGAACATTGGCAAAAACGCAGCGACACCGATTGAGCGGGCCGTGGATGACTATCTGATCGCGCTGCGCGCTGTGTACGAAACAGCCGACTACGTGGCGATCAACATCTCATCGCCCAACACAAAAAATCTGCGGGATTTGCAGGCCCCGGACTCCGTCGCCGCGCTGATCGCATCGATTGTGCGCGAAGGTAATTCGCTCGGCAAAAAGCACGGTAAACGAAAGCCGATCGCGGTGAAAATCGCGCCCGACATTGATGACGCGATCATCGCGGACGTGGTGTCCGCCATTATTGATGCGGGTGCAGACGCGATCATTTCCAGCAATACGACGATTAGTCGCGACGGCGTTGCCAATCACGTCGCTGCGAAGGAAGCCGGCGGCCTGAGCGGGAAGCCACTAACGGCCAGAGCGGACGCGGTACTGGCCAAGGTCGTCGCAGCGAGCAAAAGCCGGGTTCCCGTCATTGGGGTTGGGGGCATCATGTCAGTCGCGGATGCGCAGCGAAAGCTCGACATCGGAGCGAGTCTGGTGCAGATTTACACCGGCATGCTTTATCGCGGGCCGGGATTTGTAGGTGACTTGGTGCGCGACGTCAAGTCACGCTGAGCGGCTAACTGATCGCCGCCAGTGCGCGCTGCAACGCCTTGCGCGCGCCCTGCGCCTTGCCTTTGCTGGTTCCTGTGAACGTGAGCATCGCTTCACCATCGCCCGCAGCGGTCAGGCGCTGCGCCACGGCGGGATAGTCTGCCTTCACTTTGCGGCGCGCACCAGCCGCGTGCGTTGATTCAGGCAACGGCCAGCGAACACGTTCCGTGGCGTGCGCATCGCCATCGGGCGCTTGCGCAAGCCACCAACGCTCAAACGCGGCATGCGCCTTGTGCGGATGCCCCGAAAAAAATACGGCATTCGCACAGGTTAAAACGTCGTCGCTTTCGGTCGCTGCCAGCCGCGGCAAGCCCACCTGTTCCCGCCCAAGCTGCAACGCATTGAGCGTCACTCGAACGCTGTCATCAACACCGTTGCCCAACCCGCCAAAAGAAGCCACGGCGTGCGGTCGTTGCCAGGCCTCATGCAACGCGCTGGCGAGTTGCACACGATCCGCCGGAATAAACCAGGCCCACGCCAGCGACTGACCCGCCCGGCCAAGGACAGAGGCGACAAATTTCACATGTTGATCGCCGCCCGTGGCGAGCGCAAAATCGCCCACCACGATGAGGCCTAATGACGCCATGGCTAAATACGACGCCGCGACTAAGCGGTCTGGAACATGCCCGCGAGTGCACGATCCACAATGGGCTCGGACTCAATCATGCGAGCCTTGTCATCACGGAACCACTCAGCAAGTTCGACCGGCGACAGCGACGCAGCTTTGCGTCCATGCCGCGTGGTGAAGAGATAGGTCGTGCCTTGCGGGCTGATCCACGCGAGCTTCGCGTAGGTTAACGCGCCCTTCTCGTCGCTCATCTCGATCCACTGATTGCGCTCAATGTTCTTGACCAGTTCCTGAAACGGGTCGAACGACGTGTCATTGCTCGCCTCCGGCAACACGGCGGGCTCTTCGTATTCCGGTGTTGCGCCACGGAGCAAGCCCGAATGAACCTCAAACAATTTGTCAAAAAACGGCGCAATCGTTTCATCTGAGAGCGACTTCAAGCCCTCGCGCAAACGACGCACCAGCGACGGCACGCGCTGGCTTAACTGCGCACGTTCGGTCGGCTGGTCTTTCGGCGAAACGCTCCAGATCAACTCATCAAGCGCGTCAACCGCTTTTGAAAATTCAACGCTATCTTTGCCGCGCTCCAGAAGCGCGTCCTGCAAATGCGGCTGCCATGCAACCTCAATAAATTCCTTGACCTGCTCGGGTAGCGCATGCTGACCAATGCGCGCGTCAACCGTATCTTTCGCTTCCTTGACAGCGGCGATGTGACGGTCTGCTTCCTGCGCCTCGGCGGTCTCAGCCTCGATAATCGGTCGGGCGTCGAGCTCTTGCTCGGCGATGAATTGCTCAAGGTCCACCAGCGACGCCATGAAGATGCCGAGATCATCGACGAAGTCACGGTTGATGTGGTCCACCACATCGCGAATTTTCAGGTACAGCGGATCCTGAAAACCGTCTTCCGGTGCCCAGCCCAGACCTGCATCGGCCAGGCGATTGAGCAGTTGTCGAGCAGGGTGATTTTTGCGCGAGAAAAACCCGCGATCCACCATCGACGCCTTCAGCATCGGAATCTGCAAACGACCGAGCAGCACCTTGATTTCGTCGCGCAGCTCTTTGCGGGCCAACACGAAATCAAACAACATGGCGACCAGCTCAGTGGTTGTCGCATCAAGCACCGAAATTTCACCCGACGCGTAGCCAGGCACCACTTCGCGCAACACCGTTCTTGGCACGCCTGCGCCAGCTCCGCCGCCTGAACCGCCCACACCGTCGCCACCCACACTTGGGTAGCCCTGATCGGGACGAAGTTGCAGGTCAGTGAGCGAGGCGAGAAGTTTGCGATCAACGCCTGCAATCAATGGCGCGCGAAATGCACCGTTGGCCGCGAAACCAAGCGCCGCGCTGATTTGCATGGCCTCTTTGTTGCGCACCATCGCTGAGAGCGACGGATCAGCGGCTGCTGGGCCGCCAGAAATCGCGGGAACCACATGCTGAAGTCGATCCACGAGTGACACCAGATTGGCCGCCAACTGCTGCAAAGGCACGGCGTCCGGTTGCATAAAGAACTGATCCGGCGCACCGCCAAACTGGTTGTACTGTCCAAACTGCGTAAAGTCACCTGGCTGCCCCGAACCCATCATCGGGTCGCCAAATCCCTGACTTCCCTGACCCCCCTGGCCACCCTGCCCAAATGATTGCGGGTACTGGGGGGGATATTGCTGGGGGTATTGCTGCGGATAGCCCTGGCCTTGAGGGTAGCCCTGGCCCTGCGGATATTGCTGCTGAGGATACTGCTGCTGCGGGTAACCCTGCTGATCGTATCCAGCCTGACCCGGCTGAGCTTGTTGCCCAGGATGTCCGGGCTGTCCCTGATGACCGGGATACTGCGGGCCGGGCCGCTGCATCGCACGCGGCTTTTGAATCGCCACACCGACGTCAGTCAGATATCGGTTTAGATCGGCGTAAACGTTGTTAAAACCAATGCCCCCGATCGTCGCTAGCGCACGCAGCCACTGCAAACGAATTTCGGCAGTGGTATCCGGCAGTGACTGCATCGACTCCAGCAACGCGCTGACCACCGACTGCGGTGAGAATGGGTCTTCGTCAAGCTTGAGTGTCGGCGACTGCTTCAGGTATGCGATCTTCTGGTGAAAGATCGGCAATTCGTTCAGGCAGGTGCTCTCGATGGAGCGCGCAACAGCGCGCGCCGCCACGTATTCGTCAAGCACCTCTTCGGCTTGCAACGAAAGCTCTTGCGACGCTTTACTCGGCGCAGTGGGAATCAGGCAAGGCTTGCGATTGTTGAGCCGCAGCGTGAGTTCGCTGGTGAATGTCTCGGCGATTTGTGCACGCAGGCGAAGCAGGTTGGAGCGAGCGTCGAGCACGACACCCACTTCGCGAGGCGAGTAAATTTTGGACGCGTTATCGAGCAGAATGTCCGAGAGTCGATCAAACGCCGCTGCCATCTGCAAGTTGCAGCGATGCAGCATCAGATCGCGGCACGCGTTGAATATTGTGACCGCCGACAGGGTGGGAGTAGCAGTTTCTGACGACATCAAACGGGCATTTTGGGTGGGCAGCGCAGACAGAATTGGCGGGGGCAGGTGACAAAAATCGGCACCTCTCCACAATCTAGCACATCGTCATACTTTTCGGGGTCAAGTAGTACCAGTAATTTCCTAGCCGCGTGGTGCCGATACGACGGTTTCCGTCCATATCTTGTCCAGGCGTTTGGTGGACACAGGAAACGGCGTCTTCAATTCCTGTGCAAACAACGAGACGTGCAATTCTTCGATGAGCCAGCGGAACTGCAACAGAGCTTCGCTCGCGGTCGCTGCGGTTCGCTCCTTTTCCGCCAGCCAGCGCGCCCAATAGCTCGCCACTACCGGACCGTGACGCGCCTCGCGTTCGGGCATGGACATGAATTTATCCAGTCGCTTGCCGAGCGCTCGTAAAAATCGAGGCAGATGTTGATGTTGCGCCCACGGCGTGGCGGCGAGAAA
This sequence comes from Burkholderiales bacterium, assembly GCA_038246865.1. GTDB lineage: Bacteria > Pseudomonadota > Gammaproteobacteria > Burkholderiales > Casimicrobiaceae > Casimicrobium. The sequence continues at coordinate 3,265 of JBBRVM010000171.1, read as the reverse complement.
CCCGGTGTAGACCAAACGGTCACGCCCTTGAGCTAGTGCGGACGACACGGAATTAGCACGCGGTCCGGCAGCTCGCATGCTCACTTGCAAGGCGGCGTAGGCTTCCGCAACCTGCGCAAGGGTACGGCCCAGCGCCTCTGCCACGACCGGGATACGTTGCTTGGCGCGGGTAATCTGATCACGATAGGCGCGCTCGTCACGCGGCAATGGATCGTCGCCGATAATCGCGCGATCAGCCAGCGTCTCCAGAAAATCGGCAAGCAGTTTGTCAGCGGGAATCACCGTTTTCAGCTGGAGCGCGGTCTGGTTGAATCCGCTCGGGCCTTTTTCGAAATTGCGCAGTTGCGTTTTGAGTTCCAGCGAGATGAGTCGAACAACGCCGTGTCGATGCGCGATCTCGGCTTCGCGAGCCGTCTCAAACAAACGCACGGCCACGCTCTTGCCTTCGTCGACACACGCCGGATAAGCGGTAACAGTGCGGCCCGCCCGTTTGACTGGAATGCCGTCGGGCAGCGTGCCGATAGTCCAGGCGATGAGGCCGGTCTTTTCGATGTCGGTCGGCGCAGTCAAATTGCCTTCGCCCCCCTGAAATGCCATGCGTGCGATCTGGCCCAGTTCCTCCTGCAACTTGCCCAGATCGCGGCCCATCGCAAGCTCGTTGCCTTCACCGTCCATGACCCGGAAATTCACCAGCAAATGCGCAGGTACTTCAATGCGATCCCAGGTACTCGCGGGCAGCTTGAGGTTCAGATAATCGCCAAGAAAATCGAGCATCGCGTTTGCGAGCGGCTTCTCTCGCGGTGTGGCGAGTTCGAGGAAGGCGGTAACGGTGTCTGGCACCGGCTGCACACGACCCCGCTCGGCCTTCGGCAAGGCCTTGAGATAGATTGCGATCTTCTCGCGCCAGAGGCCCGGAATGAGCCAGCTCGCGTAACGATCCTCGACGGCATTCAATAGCGCCAGAGGCAAGCGTACCGTTACGCCATCCATCACATGACCCGGTTCGAAGCGGTAGCTCACCGGCACCTCAAAATCGCCGAGCTTGAGTGTTTTCGGAAACTGCTCTTCAGTGATCGCCTCGGCCCCGTGGCGCATCAACTGCTCGCGCGACATGCGAAGTGATTGATCGCGACCCGCGCGCAGCTCGGCGCGTTCAGTTGGCGCAAGATTCAACTCGGTCTCAGCCCCCGCCTTGAGCCACTTTTCCAGATCGGAACGCGTGGATACTTCGACTGGGATTCGCGCCTTGTAGAAGGCAGCAACGGTTTCCTCAGACACCAGCACGTCGTTGCGCCGCGCTTTGTCCTCAAGCGCCTGCACATCCTTGACCAGTTTCAGATTAAACGCATAGAACGCTGAGGTCGTTTCCACTTCGCCGATCGCCAGCGCAATGGCGAAAATTTCATGGGCTTCAACGGGGGCGATGCGGCTGTAGCTGATGCGCCGTCGCGCCACGATGGTCAGGCCGTACAGCGACACCCGTTCGAACGCGATCACCTGTCCGCTGGCACGGTCCCATTTCGGCTCGAAGTAATTCTTCTGCAGCACGTCGCCCGCCGCCGCTTCGATCCAGTCGGGATCGATTCTGGCGAGCGTTCGCGCGTACAGTCGCGTCGTCTCGGCAAGCTCGGCAGCGACTAGCCACTTGAGGCCTTTCTTGTCGACACCGCTACCGGGAAACGGATAGAACTTGATGCCGCGCGCGCCGAGATAAAAGTCACCCTCGTCGCTCTTGACGCCGATGTTGCCGAGCAGGCCGGGCAGCAGTGCACGGTGCAGCAACGCAAACGGTGGCTCCTTTGACAGCGGACTTTCCACGTTCCAGTTCAGGTCGCGCAATGAATCACGCAACTGCCCATGCAAATCGCGCCACTCACGCAACCGCAACCAGTTCAAAAACTTTTCGCGACAAGCCTGAACCTGCTTTTTATGCCCGCCGTCTTCACGCAGCTCAACTGCAAATTTCCATACATTGAGCAGCGACAAAAAATCACTTTTCTCATCCTTGAACCACGCATGTGCACGATCCGCCGCGTCGCGCGCTTCGAACGGACGCTCGCGGGGATCGGGCACCGACAACGCCGCAGCAATCACTAAAACTTCCGGCAACACGCCCAGTGTTTTCGCCTCGATCAACATGCGACCGATACGCGGATCGAGCGGGATCCGCGACAGCTCGCGACCAATGTTCGTCAGTTCTGCCGCCTCGTTCAGCGCGCCGAGTTCCTGCAGTAGAGCCGTGCCATCAGCAATCGCACGATTGCTAGGCGGCTCGATGAACGGGAACTCCTGCACGCGCCCGAATCCGAGCGACGACAGCCGCAGGATCACGCCCGCAAGCGACGAACGAAGAATCTCCGGGTCGGTAAATTCAGAGCGCGCCTTGAAATCATCCTCGCTGTAGAGCCGGATACAAACGCCCGGCCCGACGCGACCGCAGCGCCCTGCGCGCTGGTTGGCGCTCGCCTGCGAAATCTTCTCGATTTGCAGCATCTGCACTTTGTTTTTGACGCTGTAGCGATTAAGCCGTGCGAGACCGCAATCGACGACGTAACGAATGCCCGGCACCGTTAGCGAAGTCTCGGCAACGTTGGTCGAGAGCACGACACGACGCCCGCTGCCACTAGAAAAAATTCGCTGCTGATCCTGCACAGACAGCCGCGAAAACAGCGGCAGAATTTCCGTGCCCGGTTTCAGCCGTTGCCGCAAAATATCCTGCGTCTCACGAATTTCGCGTTCACCGGGCAGAAAAACGAGCACGTCACCGGGGCCGTTCAGCCATAACTCGTCCACCGCGTCCGCAATCGCTTCTTCGAGCTTTTCTTCGTCGTCGTCTTCGGTCGTCGTCGAGCGATAAACGACATCGACGGGATAAGTCCGACCCGACACCGCAACCATCGGCGCAGGCCTGCCGTGCCGATCCTGAAAGTGCAGCGCGAAGCGCTCGGCGTCAATCGTCGCCGAGGTGATGATGACTTTGAGGTCGGGCCGTTTTGGCAGCAATTGCCGCAGATAGCCGAGCAAAAAATCAATGTTCAACGAGCGCTCATGCGCCTCGTCGATGATGATGGTGTCGTAGGCATTGAGGAATTTATCGCCCTGCGTTTCCGCCAGCAAAATCCCGTCGGTCATCAGTTTGATGAAGCCGTCCTGCGTCGCCTTTTCCGTGAAGCGCACTTTGTAGCCAACGCTCGCGCCCACCTCTTCACCCAGCTCCTTGGCGATGCGCTCAGCCACACTGCGCGCGGCGATGCGGCGCGGCTGC
>JBBRVM010000170.1:0-7632 GCA_038246865.1 Burkholderiales bacterium | reverse complement strand
CAACCCGTTCAACAGTCCGGCTCCGCGCCTGCCGTACAACGAGGGTATCGATTCTTACGCCTATTTGCCGATTATCGAAGGCGTCGGTGGCTACTGCGCTGGCGGACTGATCCCGGTTTACCGGATATTCCGCGGCAACGTCCGTTTTCCGGACAATCCCAACCACCGCTTCACCACCAGCGCCTCCATTTACAACGCGTTTGTAGCACTGGGTTGGGACGGTGAAGGCGTCAAGTTCTGTGTACCAGCATAGAAGCCGTCAGGGCAGCGTGACTGCGACTGCGAGGTGCGGCGATCCTGGCTGCGTGACCTCCTTCCCGCGCAGAGCCGGTGAGGCATAGCGCGGTGAACACCTCACCCGTGCGTTCTAAGGGATATAGTATTTTCTAATATACCTTTTATAATTCATTTACTCTGCTGAAATGAAGGCATGTCGAATGAAGAGCTCGGTTGTGGTTCGCAATGGCGTATCGACGGAGATGGTGAGCTTGGTGGGGCGTCTTGTTGAGTTGATCGAATGGCCGACGCGTCGGCAGGCAATGGGCGACGTTGCAATGAGCCTGCTCGAGGGCAAGTCACGCGTGGCCGAGAGTGTTTTTGGTTGGAGTCGTCGCGCGGTCGATTTGGGCATCCACGAGCATCAGACCGGGATTGCCTGCGTCAACGATATTTCCGCGAGGGTTAAACCCAAAACTGAAGATAAGCATCCTGAGTTGCTCTCCGACATACAGGTTCTCATGGAGCCGCAGAGCCAATCGGAATCGAGTCTGCGCACCACCTTGCTCTACACCAACGTCACGGCAAAAGCGCTGCGCGCGGCGTTGGTTGAAAACGGGTGGTCAACGCAGTCCCTGCCCACCGAGCGCACGCTCTCCAATCTGCTTAACCGTCAGGGTTACCGACTGCGTAGCGTGGCCAAGACCAGGGTTCAAAAAAAACCGCCGAAACCAACGCAATATTCGACAACATCAGGCGCCTGAATGATCTGGCGGACGCCGACCCTTGCAGCTTGAGAATCAGCATCGACACTAAGGCTGTCGTTCATGTTGGCCAATACTCCCGAGGCGGCCGCTCACGTGGCCTGGTGGCCGTGAAAGCGCTCGATCACGATATGTACACGAAGCTTAAGCTGGTGCCTGGCGGCATTCTGGAACCCGTCACGGGCCAAGCATTTGTGTTTCTCGGCACGAACCATAAAACCAGCGACTTCATGGCCGACGGATTGCAACTATGGTGGCAGCAAAGAGGCGAGCAGCTTCAGGGCATCAAGCAACTCGTGATCAATCTGGACAACGGTCCCGAATGCAATGGACGGCGCAGCCAGTTTCTGCATCGTATGACGCAATTTGCCGACACCACCGGGCTCTGTGTGCGACTGGTGTACTACCCGCCCTATCACAGCAAATACAACGCCATCGAGCGATATTGGGCGGGACTGGAGCAGGCATGGAATGGCTACCTTCTCGACACAGTCAGTGCCGTGCTCAATCGCGTCGGACAACACTGCTGGAGAGGCGCGCGAACGCTCGTCGAGCTCATCGATACAGCATACGAAAAAGGCGTCAAACTTTGCAGCACCGAAAAAACAACATTTGAGCAACGTCTGCTGCGTTCCGTAGAGCTGCGGTGGTGGGATGTAACCATTCAGCCTAAAGTGGTACTTTTGTAAATGCTTAACCCCTAAGGGTCAATGATGGGTTGAACATTCAGGCGCACGTTCACGAATTGGAGATGTATTACTTGCTCCAAGTATCGATGCAATCTCTTTTTTGCGTTCAACTTTTCGCTGAGACGCATTTTTTCTGAGGCTAAACGCAGTATTTGTGTAAAGTCTAAAATGTTGACAATTGCCTTATAGCCCAAATGTTAATTGGGCTGGAATCAAAAAGCCGCTTTCTTTGATCGCCCTGTTTGACTGGCCATGGAAGCCAAATCCTGCGATTGAAACCGCTTGTCTCTCAACCCTGCCCGCTAGCAGTTGACACGCATCAATACGCGGCGTAATCGTCCGACTTATTATGCGTCCTCTTCCGTTTCACGGTCGCCACGTTTCAGATGCGTCGCTCGCAGGCTGTTTGCTCGCTCCTGCCGGAGACGAGCCCTCCAGCCAATCGCCGCTCTGGTCGAACCGCGCGCCTCCACTTTCCGCCCTGCAAGCCAATGTCTGAAGCCATCGCTTTACCCGTCACCACCGACTTCACCGTACCCGTTGCGCCGGACGCGCCGATGCCGCACCGCAAGGTCATCCGAGCCTGGCTGATTCCTCTTACGCAACGCATCACGCTGTATCCAATCCTGCTGCTGATCTTTGACTACTTTCTGCTGTTCGCCGCGCTGGCTGGCACCGTGGTCTTCGCGCATTGGGCGGCGAAGCTCGGCTGCGGGATCGCCGCCGGGTTCATGATTGGTCGCGCCTTCATCATCGGGCACGACGCCTGCCACCAGAGCCTGACGCCGCACCGTATGGTGAACAAGTGGCTCGGGCGCATCGCTTTTCTGTGTTCGCTCACGCCCTACAGCCTGTGGGAGGTCGGACACAACGTGGTGCACCACGGCTACACCAACCTCAAGGGCTTTGATTTCGTCTGGGCACCGTTCACCAAGGACGAGTTCAGCAAACTGACCACCAGCCAGCGCTTGCTTGACCGCATTTACCGCAGCGGCTGGGCGCCGGGGCTGTACTACATGCTCGAAGTCTGGTGGCGTCGGATGTTCTTCCCGAACCAGAGCAACATGCCAACACGTCGCGCGGTGTTCATGCTCGACAACCTGCTAGTCACGGCCTACGGCGTGTTGTGGATCGCCGTGCTTTGGTACGCCGCCAGCGTCACCGGCCAGTCGGTTCTTCTGGTACTGGTGACGGGCTTTGCGGTGCCGTTTTTGTGCTGGTGCGCGCTGATTGGCTTCGTGGTTTACGTGCATCACACCCACACGGCGGTGTCGTGGCACGCCGAGCGCCGCGCGTGGAGCAATGCGCAGCCGTTTGTATCGACGACGGTGCATCTGACCTTTCCGCTGCGCATCGGCGCGGCGCTGCATCACATCATGGAGCACACCGCCCATCACGTTGACATGAGCGTGCCGCTGTATCGACTGAAGGCCGCGCAGAAAAAGCTTGAAGAGATGCTGCCGGGCCGCATCATCATCCAGAAGTTTTCATGGCGCTGGTACTTCAAGACGGCGCGCAAGTGCAAGCTGTATGACTTCAGCGCGCAATGCTGGACTGACTACAAAGGGCGGCCGACGAGCGTGGCGGCGCGTTAATTGCCGTTTGCACTGAAGCCAGCACGAACGCTTGACGCCAGAGTGGGCTCAGCCGCGACACGGGCGGGGACCCCGCAACTGTTAGTCGCTCGACGACCTTTATCGCGGTCAAGCCTGCTCCTACAACTTTGTCGCGGTGCCCCGCTTCGCGTTGCAGTTCTTCACCGTCAGCCAGTAGAAAATTTGCCGTGCGGTGCCGCCCGACCTGGATAGCATCAGATCAGAGCTAATGCAAAAGGAGGTCTGAATGAACGAATCCGCGATTGCCGAAGCCGCACGAATCATCTGGCATCACTGGCGCGAGGGCACGCAGACGAGAGCGATGCCCGAGCATTGCCAACCCGCGAATCGCGCCGATGGTTATGCCGTGCAGGCCGAGGTAGCGCGGTTGTCGGGGCAAGCCACCGTTGGTTGGAAAATCGCGGCGAGCAGCGTTGCCGGGCAGAAGCACATCAATGTGGACGGGCCGCTCGCCGGACGATTGCTGGCGAATACGGTGTTTGCTGAAGGCTCAGGTGTCGCTAATGCGATCAATCTTGGCCACAACATTCTGAGGGTCGCCGAGCCAGAAATCGTCTTTCGCATCGCGCTACCGTTGCCGCCGCTTGCAAACGGTGCAAACTACTCCCTGGCCGAGGTCATGGCAGCCGTGGGAACGTTGCATCTCGCCATCGAGACCCCCGACACACGCTACAGCGATTTCCTCACAGTCGGCGCGCCGTCGATGATTGCCGATATGGCTTGCGCTGCGATGTGGGTGGTCGGGCCAGCGGTGACCGCCGCATGGCGCGACATCGACTTGTCGCAGCACGACGTTACCGCATACAAAAATGGTGATCTCGTCGCGAAAGGCAGCGGGGCCAATGTTCTGGGCGACCCACGCATCGCACTCACCTGGATCGCCAACGAGCTGTGCACCTACGGCGCGGGATTGCAGGCCGGTGACTACGTGACAACCGGCACCTGTGTCGTGCCTGTGCCGATCACGCATGGCGATACGCTGCTGATGGATTTTGGCGTGCTGGGCAGCATCGCTGCGGCTTGCGCTGCCGTTCCCCCGCATCGTCGAGATCACCTAATTTGAAGCGTAACGAATGGGTCGGCTGAACCGGGCACAACGTTACTAGCGTCTCGCCCCATAAATTTTGAAGGCGTATGCATTATGAAAGCGTTTCACTCAATCGCGTCGATGATCAGCGTAGCTGCGCTCATAGCAGGTTGCGCCGGTGTTGCGCAGCTCGCGCCCAACGCCAGCCAAGCCGATGTTCGCGCCGCTTGGGGCGTACCGACGCTTCAGGCAAAAACAGCGAACGGAGAGCGCTGGACGTACAGCACCGCGCCGATGGGGCGTCAGGTGTGGCTGCTTGATTTTGATGCCAATGGACGGCTAACCAGTCGCGTTCAGGGGCTGACAATTGAGCGAATTGTGCAGGTACAGAACGGGCAGACGCAGGCTGAGGTCGAGGCGCTGCTGGGGCCGTCGTACTGGTCGCTTCGCTATCCGTTTCGGCAGGATGAGCTGGTGCATATCTACCGATTTGACGACATCCTGGCGCCGATGTGCCTCTACGTCGGCTACAACGACAAAGCGGTCGTGACCAGCACCGGTATGCAGGAAGAGGATCGCAGTCGCCACCGCATAGGACGCCCCTGCTAACTGCCAGCGAGCAGCTATTTGTTGGTGGAGAGCGCTTTCTGCGAGAAAATAACGGGCTAGCTCCAGAAGTACCGTCATGACCCTTCCCCGCAACCACCTTGAACTCTTGTCCCCCGCCCGCGACGCCGACATCGGGCGCGAGGCCGTGCTGCACGGTGCGGATGCGGTGTACATCGGCGGGCCCGCGTTCGGCGCACGTACGAAAGCGGACAACACGGTGGCGGATATTGCGGGGCTCGCCGCGTTTGCACATCGTTACGGCGCGCGCATTTTTGTGACCGTCAATACCATCCTGCACGATAACGAGCTGGAGCCTGCGCGGCGCTACATCCATGAGTTGTATGACGCGGGTGTCGACGCGTTGATCGTTCAGGACATGGGCATTCTTGAGCTGGATATTCCGCCGATCGCGCTGCATGCCTCAACGCAATGCGACATTCGTACGGTCGAAAAAGCGAAGTTTTTGGGTGAAGTGGGTTTCTCGCAACTGGTGCTTGCGCGCGAGTTGACCCTGCAACAAATCGCCCAGATGCGTGCTGTAGTGAACCCCGATGTACCGCTCGAATATTTCGTGCACGGCGCGTTGTGTGTAGCGTTCTCAGGCAACTGCTACATCTCCGAGGCGCACACCGGACGCAGCGCCAACCGTGGCTCCTGTTCGCAGGAGTGCCGCCTGCCTTACACGCTGGAAGATGCTCAAGGCCGTGTCGTTGCCTTCGACAAACACCTGCTATCGATGAAGGACAACAATCAGAGCGACAATCTGGCCGCGTTGATCGACGCTGGCATTCGCAGCTTCAAAATTGAGGGTCGTTACAAGGACATGGGTTACGTCAAAAACGTAACCGCCCATTACCGCACGCTGATCGACGGCATTCTTGAACAGCGTCCTGAACTTGACGCTGCCTCGCATGGAAAGTGCACCTATACCTTCACGCCTGATCCCGACAAAACATTTAATCGCAGCAACACTGATTACTTCGCCACGGGACGCAAGATGGACATCGGCGCGTTCGATGCGCCGGCCCATGTGGGCTTGCAGTTGGGTGTAGTGACGCGCTTGGCGGCGGAGTGGTTTGAGATTGATGCCGCTGAGACAATGTCCAATGGTGACGGACTGACGTGGATGCACAAACGCCAAGTCAAAGGCACGCAAGCCAACGTCGCAAAGAAAATCGGCAACGTCTGGCGCATCACGCCGAACGTCGCGATGCAGGAACTGCTAGGCCTCGTCGCCGGTACGCAAGTCAGTCGTAACCGTGATCACGCGTGGGAGTTGGCGCTCACAAAAAAATCTTCCGAGCGGCGCATTTTGATCGACATTCGATTCAGTGAAACGGCAACAGGTTTCTCGTTGACGCTAGCCGATGAAAACGGAGCCAGCGCCAAAGCAACGATTGAGCATACGCACGAAAGGGCACAAAACGAAGAGCGCGCCAAAACAAGCCTGTACGAAAATCTGGGCAAGCTCGGTAACACGATTTTTGCTGCGCGCGACGTCACAATCGAATGGTCAAATCCGTGGTTTGTGCCGGCTTCCGCAATCAATGCACTTCGCCGTGAAGCAGTAGAAAAACTTGAAGCCAATCGCCGCTCACGTATGCCCAAATGGACACGCGCTGTAGCGTCCACGCCTCCCGCACAATATCCCGAGACGTCGTTAACGTATCTTGCCAATGTTTACAACCTCGCAGCGCGCGACTTCTACGCAAAGCACGGCGTCAAGCTAATTGCCGACGCTTATGAAGCGCATACTGAAGCAGGTGAAGTGCCCGTCATGGTCACCAAACATTGCCTGCGTTGGTCGTTCAACCTTTGCCCGAAACAGGCCAAGGGCGTTCAGGGTGTGCAAGGTCAAGTGCGCGCAGAGCCGATGACGCTTGTCAGCGGAAGCGACCGCCTGACGCTCAAATTCGATTGCAAACCGTGCGAAATGCACGTCATGGGCAAGATGCGGCCAAACATATTGCGCTCGCCACCACCGTCGCTGATACCCGTAACTTCAGGCGCGGCGACGCTCAAGTTTTATGCGAAGCGTCCAGTTGAGACACTGACATCGTAGTTCGTGGGGCGCTCACCCCGTGCCCTCTTCTTTTGGATTCGCCAAGGTTCGGCGGGCAGAGAGGCTGCCCACGTCCCCCCTACGGCGCTGCCGCACTCAAACCCTCACGAAATAGGATATCGCACAAAGCACCACGCCAATCGCGACCAGCCAGATCGTGCTCGGCACGAAGTACGGAGACACCATCAGCACAATGCCGCAAACGAGCGGCACGGTACGTGTTTGCTTTTTGCCGTAGATGAAGAAACCCATCCCGATTGAACTAAATAACAGTCCCCAGAGAAGTGTGGCCGAGTTCATGAGTTGATAGCCCTTTGTTGTTCCTCGCGCAGTACCGTGTGAATCTCTGCAATCGGGCGCGGCACACCAATCGCGTAACCCTGAACACAGTCAACGCCCAGACGTTTGGCGTGTTCTCGCGACTCCGGTGTGGCGACAAATTCGGCAACAGTCTTCACGTTAAAGCGGCGCGCGACGCGCACGATGGATTCCACGATTTCAGTGTCGATGCTGTTGCTGCCTAGCGCGGTGACGAAGGTGCCATCGATCTTGATTTCGTCTACCTCGCGGCGCTTGAAATAGCTGTAAGTTGCGAAGCCAGTGCTGAAGTCATCAATAGAAACCCGAAAGCCTTCCGCACGCAAATGCT
>JBBRVM010000169.1:0-7638 GCA_038246865.1 Burkholderiales bacterium | reverse complement strand
GGCCGACATCGAATTCCCGAACGATCTATTGCGCGAGCTCGACCGTATGAGCTTCGACGTTTATGAGACGCACAGCACCGTCACGGCAAAACACCGTCCGTTGTTCATCATCACCAGCAATAATGAAAAAGACCTGCCCGACGCCTTCCTGCGCCGCTGCTTCTTCCATTACATCAAATTCCCCAGCAAAGAAACGATGAAACAAATCGTCGACGTGCACTATCCTGAGATCAAGCAAGAGATGGTGAGCGCCGCGCTGGAAGCTTTCTTCGATCTGCGCGAGATGCCGGGGCTCAAGAAGAAGCCGTCAACGAGTGAGTTGATTGACTGGATCAAACTGCTGCTCGCAGAGGATATTGATCCGGCGGTGTTGCGCGAGAAAGATCAGCGGAAGGTATTGGCGCCTTTGTATGGGGCGGTGCTTAAGAATGAACAGGATACGGAGTTATTTACCAAGCTTTTGTTTATGGCGAGAAGAGGGTGACGGTTGACTGGCCAGATTTACTTCCGTCAGGCAACGTTCGAAGACGCAAGTGGGATAGCGGCACTCGTCAACCGTGTTTTTACTCCCGCGTCCGTACCTGGGTGGAGTTTGGAAGCGCTCGCGAGCGTTTGCCACGAACACTCGGAAACTTCGCTTCAGAGCGCGTTGCAGTCGTGCGCATATCAGCGCGTCGCGATTGCGGATGGGCGTGTTGTGGCTCACCTAATTTTTTCGAAACCACACCTACTTTCGATCATGGCGGTGGTGCCCGAGGCGCAAGGTAAAGGACTGGGATCACGCTTGATCGTTGATGCCATTGGAGCGGTTGACAAAGGGTATCCGAACATTGAGGTTTTGCGGGTAAACGCGACCGAACGATCAATGCCTTTCTACGCGAAACACGGCTTTTACCCGATTAGCCCGATGTTGAATGTCGAGAGCCGCCGGTTTATTCGAATGGCGCTATGGCTACGGCCGCGACGAATGGGTTGGTAGCCGGGTGGGCACCCCGTGCCCACCATGGCTTGTAGGCGGCGCGGTTGGTGGGCAGAGGCTGCCCACCCTACTAAACTCGATTGCGTGCGCCGCGTTTTTCACGGCTACGACCACACCCAATCAGGTGATGACAACCACCGCACTTCGCGCATCATCAAGAAATGCGCGAACGCCCTCAACGTTGTCGCGCAGCATTGCTGCCGTATCGTCCACGCTGCAATTGCCGCGTCGAAGCCAGATAACTTTCGGCGGCGTACCGAGGCGCAAGCTGATCTCGGAGAAGTGGCGTCTTTAGTGACAATCGTCAAGCTGTTTTCGCCGGCAAATCTCCAGACAGTCGCATCGTCCGCTTGATCCAACCCCACGCGCGAAACATGTACCGAATCAGGAAATTCGGCAGCGAGCCGCGCAACAAGTTTCGGCGAAAGGTTTTCGTCGAACAGTAACTTCACGCGGCGAGCACAAGCTGCTGGCGCTCACGATCCGCCGCGTACGCGAGGCAAGCGCGAACGTCGTCCAGCGTTAGATAGTCAAAGTCAGCCACGATCTGCTCGGGCGTCATGCCCGACGCAAGGTACTCCAGCACGTCGTACACGGTCATGCGCAGCCCACGGATGCACGGCTTGCCGCCGCGCTTTCCGGGTTCGTAGGTGATGAATTTTCGGTAATCCATGGGCTTGCTCACGCGGGTTTGGGCACTCTCCCGAGTTTAGTCCTCATCGGTCGGTGACGTCGAGGCGCACGCCTTACGAGGCCAACGGTTTAAATTCCCGGCTTAACGGGAATGACACAATCAACGGTCGGTGCGACCCCCGCACGTCACAATGCTCGGATGAATGCCTTTTCCGACGCCATCAATTTCTCCCAATCCCACGAAGTCCCGTGGCCGCGCGACCCGCACGCCTTGCCTGCGGCGGGGCAAGTCCCATTCGGCGTCCATCACACCGATCCCGCGCCGTATAACGTGTTGCGTGGGCCAGTGCATATGCGCGGCGGCGTTTCCGGTGTGATCCTGCAACGCGGCAAAGAAATCGCCGTGTGGGGCGAACCGGATCGCGCGGATCAAACGTTTAGCGTTGCCAAAACCTACCTTGCGTTGCTTGCGGGCGTGGCGAGTGCGCGCGGGTTGCTGCCTGATGCGGACGAACCCGTCGTTGTTCGCGTGCCAGACATCGGTTTCGATTCCGAGCACAACCGTTTGATCACATGGTCGCATTTGTTGACGCAAGTGAGTGAGTGGGAGGGATCGTGTTTCGGCTTGCCGGACACAGTGGACCGTTACCGCACTGTCTCGCACGATCCGCGTCCGCCCGGTGGCGTGAAGGGTGACGCGCGTCCGCTGCAAGCGCCGGGGACGTATTGGGAATACAACGATGTGCGCATCAACCAGCTCGCGCTTGCGCTTCTGCATTCGTTCAAACAGCCGTTGCCGGAAGTGTTTCTCGAAACAATATTGCAACCGCTCGGAGGTGGCGATGGTTTTCGTTGGGAAGGCTATGACGATGCGTGGACGGAGATCATCGATAACGCGGGCGTGAAGCGCAAGATGCAGAGCGTTCCCGGTGGCACCCATTGGGGCGGCGGCGTGTCGATCAGCGCGCGAGATCAGGCGCGGGTGGGGCAACTGGTGCTGAACGGCGGTCGTCACTCCGGTGAGCAAGTCGTCCCCGAAGCCTGGGTGAAACACATGACCGAGCCGTGTCCGATTGCGCCGTTTTACGGTGGGCTGATGTGGCTAAACTGTGCTGCGACGAACTTCCCCGGCGCATCAAAAGACGCAAGTTTCATGGTCGGCGCGGGTGGGCATTACACCTGGATTGAACCGGCCTATGATGCGGTGATCGTCGTGCGCTGGATCGACTCAGCGCATGCGGATGAATTCATGACGCAAATTTCGCAAGCGTTTGCGGGGAAGATGTGAAAGGATTCGCGTCGTCGCTACGACCGATCATTTCGTGCTCTGCAATAAGGATTTTTTGATGAAACGTTTTTCGATATTTGCCGTAATGGCGGCGGCGCTGGTGCTCGCTGCCTGCGCGCCGATGGTGACACAAAACCCCGGCGGTTCGATCTCGCCGGCCAACGTCGTGGCGCTGGACGGCAATGATCGCGTCATGCTGAAGGGTGCCGATGTGGTTGCCTACTTCACGCAAAGCGCGTATGTGCAGGGCACGCCGACGATCAAGAGCGAATATCAAAAAATCACGTTCTATTTCTCGTCGGCCGCGAATAAAGTGCTGTTCGACAAAGAGCCCGCGAAATACCTTCCGCTGTACGGCGGATTCTGTGCGAATGGCATTGCTTATGGTATTCCGTGGGGTGGCGACGCCGATACGTGGCGCATTATTGACGGCAAGCTGCACATTTTTGGTGGTGCGCAGTCGCGCGATGCCTTCCTGCTCGATGTGCCCAAAAACCGGCAATTGGCTGAGAAATACTGGAGCGAAGAAGTCAACGGTAGCAACGCGTTCGTGCAACGCAGCAAACGCCTGATGTTCAAAGTGCCGCACTACAAATCGGACGCGGACGTGGCGGCCGAAATCGCGAAGGCGAAGAAGTAGGCCACCGCAAGAACCAGGTTGCCGCTTGCGGCGATAATGTGCAGCTTAGTTTGACCCTCCTTTCCAAGGTGATGCCATGAATCGCGTTCTCGTTGTACTGTTTTCTATCGCTGCGTTGGCGTTCTCTGCCTGCGCGCCGTTCGTCACACAAAGCCCAAGTGGCAAGTTCTCTCCGGTGAACGCGCATGCCATCGATGGCAATGATCGCGTTCTGCTCAAGGGCGGGGATGTCGTGAGCTACTTCACAAAAAACACTTACATGCAGGGCAATCCGTCGATCAAATCGACCTACGAGAACGTGACGTTCTACTTCTCGTCCGCCGGGAACAAAGCGCTGTTTGACAAAGAGCCCACGAAGTATTTGCCTGAGTTCGGGGGCTACTGTGCCAACGGCGTCGTCTACTCAATTCCGTGGGGCGGCGACGCTGACTCCTTCGAGATGATCAACGGAAAGCTCTACATCTTCGGCGGCAAAGGTTCGCGCGATGCGTTCATGCTTAACGTCCCGAAAAATGTGGCACTCGCCAACAAATACTGGAAAGAAGAAGTCAGTGGCAGCAACGCCTTCACGCACCGCACGCTACGCACGACGATAGGCCGTGTGGCGCACTACAAATCGGGCGCAGAACTGGCGGCTGAAGTGGCGGCTGCGAAGAAGTAAAAGCGCATCAGCTTTTGTTTCAAAGCCCCACTGCACTGGGGCTTTATTCATTTTTAGGCATAAGTCGATTTTTGAATATTGCGCTTCCAGCCCCTGATCAGCGGTCATTTCAGCGAAAAGCTGCTATTTTTAAATGAAGTCCAATTCATTCGCGCAGCTCTTGCTGCTCGGCGCATTGTGGGGCGCGTCGTTCATGTTTATGCGCGTCGCGGTGCCGGAGTTTGGCGCGTTTGCGATGGCTGCGGCCCGCGTTGCCGTCGCCTGCGTGATCATGCTCATGATTGTTGCTGCGCTTCGGCTTCCGCTCGATTTTCGCGCGCGATGGAAAACTTATCTCGCCATCGGAGCGGTGAACACGACGATCCCGTTCATCGCCTACAGTTTTGCCGCGCAGCACATCCCGGCCGGGTATAGCGCGATTGCCAATTCGACGACGCCGGTGTGGAGCGCGCTCATCGCGTGGCTGTGGTTCAAGGAACGGCTCGGTCCGGCCAAATGGGTCGGCGTTGTCTGCGCGTTCGCGGGCGTGCTGGTGCTCGTGGGATTGCAGCCCGTTGCGCTGACGCCGATGGTGCTGGCGGGCATCACCGCCGCAGTCGCGGCGGCGTGCGTGTACGCCACTGCCTCATTTTTAATCAAGCGGTACTTCACCGGTGACTCTGGTTTCGCAGGCGCGACGGGCATGGTGTGGGGCGCGACCATGTGGCTGTTGTTGCCGGGGCTTTTTTTCGCCCCCGATGTCATGCCATCGACGAACGCGTGGGGCGCAATCCTCGCGCTGGCGGTGTTCTGCACGGCCGCAGGTTATGGCCTGTTCTTTCATCTGATCAAAACGATTGGCCCGCAGCGTGCGTCCTCAGTTGCGTTTTTGTTTCCCGCGTTCGCCGCATTCTGGGGCTGGTTGATTCTGTCTGAGCCGATCACCTTCAACATGGTCGCGGGCATGGTGATCGTGCTGATCGGAACCGCGCTGGTGTCGGGCTCGAACACGGCAGTCGGTGTCGCGTCGAACCAGGAGAAGTGGCGCGACTGGATTTTCTGGCCGCTTGTGTTCGCGCTGGGTACGCCGGGCATTCGTCGCTGGATCGCCGCCCGTTATCAGGCGAGTGACGCTTATTTTCGGGAGGAAGTGGCCGCCCTGCGCGGTAACTTGCCGACCGTGTTGCCGGACGCCGATGTCAACGCGGCAGCTCGTGAGCAGCGGTTGCTGCGCCTCACGGATCGGGCCGACGTGTTCATGAGCACTTTCCGAATGCGGCGCACGCTTGCTCGCGACATCGAGGTGATCGCGCTACCGCCAGTCGAAGAGGCGGCGCTCATCCTGTCGGCGCATCGCGGCAACGGCTGGTGGACGCTGTCCTCGCTGAATGCGCAGGGCAAACCGGTAGAGCTGGTATCGGCACCATTCCCGGCGTTTCGCGGCTGGCAACAATGGCTCTGGTGGCCCTACGTGCGGCTGCGCTGGCGGGAGATGAACCGCATGGGCGGCATGCCGCTCATCACCATGCGCGGTGCCAGTCGTCACGTCAAAACAGCGCTCAGCAATGGCGGCCGCGTGATAGCCACCATTGACATCCCGCCAGTGCTGGCCAAACGCTGCGCACCGGTGCCGTTCTTTGGTCGCACCGCATGGATGCCGCGACAGGCCATCGATATCGCGTTCGAAAGCAGCGCTTCGGTCTGGATGTTTTTCGGTGATGTTGACGCTGCCACGCTGCGTCAAATCGTGCGCTTCGAAAGGCTCGATACGTCGCAGGGCGTCGAGGCGACATTTGCTGAATACACCGCCAAACTGGAGGCTGCGATTCGCGCGCGACCGGGTTCATGGCATGCTTGGGGCGATTTTGAGCTGTACTTTCAGGCACCAGCAAATGCACCCTGAGCGTCGCGGCCAGTCATGCCGCGCCCGCTAATTCAGCGCAAATACTGATTTTCGATACCAAAACTTTCATTTTCAGCCAAATATCGCGATTTTTTATTCCGGTCAGGCTCAGAGCCGTCTGATAAATGTCACGCACTTCGGATACCATGGTTTCAATTGGTAACGATCTGCGCTCCGCGTGGTTTTGCCTAATCCACAAGTGCCACGACGACCGTCCCAATCACACAGCCCAGCCAGACACACGCATGCAAACCAGGTGGTTCCGCCCCGCGCAAACCGGCACGCCCAGCGCGTCCGGTGACCGCTTCGCGACCGTGTCGACGCCGATGAGAGCCGATGCCATTACGCAAGGCGAGCACGCGCTGATGGCAGAGGCGCTTCTACGCTCCACGGTTAGCCTGCTTGACCGGGTTGATCCGATGGCCGTGATCGAGCAAATCTGCCGTGAAATGGTCGAAGCGTCGCCGCATATTCCGCTGGCCTGGGCATGGATTGGCGATCCGCACGCGCTGTCGATCAAGCCGCAGGTGGTCGTTGGCAGCGCCCGCGCCGTGGTGGGTGAGCTTGTCGTTCCGCGCGATTTTTTGACGCAAAACGCGGATGCGCCACGCTTCACCCACGGCGAGCCGACCCGCTCGTTCGAAATTTCGCCGTTGTCGCTGCATGGGCCGTGGCGGCGCGCGGCGCTGCTATACGGTGCACGCAGCGTCCTCGTGGTGCCGATTGCTGCAGCGGGCAACCAGCGTGGATTGCTGACGCTGTACTCATCGCGACCGAAGTATTTTGAAGCGATGGGCACGGGGTTGTTTGAGGCGCTGGGGCCGCTGTTCCACGCCGTTCTGACGCGCCCTCAAACCCGTCGCGACGACAGCGCCGCCGATGCTGCACTGGATCGACTAACGGGTCTGCCGTCGCGTAGCCATGCGCAGCACACGATCGATGATCTCTGGCGCCTGGAGCCGGTTAGCGACAACCGGGGCGTGCTGCTGATCGCCAATATCGACCAGTTTCAGCGCATCAACACGGCATGCGGGCGCCGCGTTGGCGATATCGCCCTGCGCCATGTCGCGCAACTACTCGAAGAGAGCTTGCGGCGCAGCGATTTGCTGACGCGCTGGCGCAGCGATGAATTTCTGGCGTGGCTGCCAGCGTTGCCGGGCACGGTCGCGTTCGCAACGGCTGAGCAGCTGCGCCTGCGCGTGGCCGAGTCGTCCCTTGATGCGCTGGAGGGGCTTGATCTGCCGCTGCACATCTCCATCGGCGCAACGCCGGTGCCCGCCAGCAACTCGTTCGCAACCGCGCTGGATCGGGCTGATCGCGCGCTGACAAAGGCCAAACAAAATGGCCGCAATTGCGTGGTAGTGGCGCGACCGGACGCTTAGGCTTAGGTCTGGCGGTCGAGGTGCACCACGTTGCCTGAGCCCCCTTTCTACCGCTCGGAGTTTGCGCGACTAATCCCGGTTCGCCTTGCCCCTGAGCTCTCGCCGCAGCGCATCAACCTCGTGGCGTATCGCACGGATCTCACGCATCAGCTCATGCTCGATCGCCCGCTCCT
>JBBRVM010000168.1:0-7654 GCA_038246865.1 Burkholderiales bacterium | reverse complement strand
TCGTGCCACTGTTGTCCTTCATCTGCGCCTCCCACTGCGTTTCTATTGAGGCGACATCTATTCTGACGTGGGGGGAACTCAAGATCGCAGCCATTAGCCGCCGTAAATCGTTTAATTATGCGGAAAGCTTCTGGCCGATAGCTCGCATCCACGCCCTTACTTCGTCTAACGGATCGGCCTGAGTAAGCAACGCAGGAGTAATTTTTCAGCGCGATCTCACCATTCAGACGCTTCTTCGCGGCGGATGATTTGTTCTTCTTTTTCTCGTCCGAGACGACTGCCCAGGGAAGGGAGCCTACGGCAGCGGTGTGCGTAGCCTCAGCTACCAACAACGGGACGTCGTCAAAATCCGCGCCCGTCCCCGCGTACCCCGGAACAGTGTTAACCAAAAGACTCAAAGGAAGATAATTTTCAAGCTCTCGCTTGGAGGTAACCCAAGCCGTGCATCCCCGCGCTTTCCACTTCTCAACATGCGCATGGTATTTCGGCAATTTTGGTGGCGCGTCGTCGCGATCAGTAAGATAGAACTCGGGGCGATTTAGTCCCTTCAAGCGAGTAGTCCAAAGTTCAAGGCTGCTGCCACCCAACGGAACAAACACCAGAAGACCATCTGCCTCGGCCTTAGCCAAAATCTGGAACATCAGACTCGGTCGCGGCAAGTATGGCTGAGACATGTTTTAAAAAACTAATGTCATGTTTACCTTCAACACCGAGGAAGACCTTCACATCATGGTCAGGAAGGACGCCAAGTGTTTGTGTGATCTTCGGTAGCGTCCTCTCGTCGGCACCGGACTCAACTACTTGCGTCTTGCCAGATCGGGTAATCAGTCGGAGGCAAGATTGATCCACACGACGTGCAAGGGTGGGCGTGTGGGTGGTCAAAATAATTTGGCATTGGCCTTGCTCCACAAGTTGCTCAAAAGCATCCAACAGCATCTTTTGATGATTTGGATGCTGGCTTGTTTCTGGCTCTTCTACAGCGTATATGACGCCTGTGCCTTGCTTGTTGGCGTCTTCCTCTGCTTTGGCTCGGAAGAAATTTAGCAAGATCAGTCGACGCGTTCCACTTCCGCGCTTGTTAATCGGAATGTCGTCATCCCCCGTCAAAGAGACGTTGAATAGCGAGTCCCATTGTTTACTCTTGACCGTCGGATGAAGTTGATCCGCTAACTCTGGGTTCATTTCGCGAATCTTCTCGACGGTACGTGCAGCAACCGTAGCCAATTCATTTTTGATCTCTGCGATCACGCCTTGAAGGTCGGTTTCTCTGCGGCGGATCGCCTCCTTGATCGCTGTCTTCAAGGGATCTTGCGCTTCCGAGTCCTGATCCGTGCTGGCGCGGTCAGATTTGAAGAGCGCGTAGACCGGTAGGTATTTCTGAATCTGATCTAACGCATCCTTGGCGGATGCTTTCTTCAGGCTTACGTCCTTTTCGATAAGTTGCAAATCACCAACTGCATCTCGAATTGCTTTACGAACAGGTGCCTTGGCCGTTTGATTAATCGCTGACAAGTCAACTGAGCGCTTTTTAGCCAAGGCCTTAAGTTCAGTCAAAGTGAGTGAAAGCAAATCATCAATTTCCAGCACAGATGGATGCACAGCTCTAGCGGACGCTACGGCAGCTTTTACCGTGGCGGTACTACAGTCATACGTTTTTGCAATTTCAAGTCGTCCGTCCGAGCGAAGCAAATATTCCGACTCTAAAGTTGTTTCGTGGGTCTCATCGATGACGATTGAAGCAGGCAAATCTTCGAAAACACATGCGATTCGGACTTCAGCCGATTCAGTGTGAACACAACAATCGTCTCGTTCAATCTTTGCATCATTGAAATAAATATCGAGCGCTTCGAGAATCGATGACTTCCCCGCGTCGTTGCGACCCACCAACATTGTCAGTCCACAAACGTCAATGCACGCCTCTGCCGAGTAACCCGAAAGTTAGTGATTTTCACTTCAACAAGACGCATTTTCGAACCCCCGGTGTAATGCTCAAGTCTAGTGCCGCCGCTTAGTTGCCGGAAAGCTTTTTTATTCCGTCAAAGTCAGACTCAAGCGCATGCATCTCCAACCCCTCAATCTCCTGCAAAGATTTCCCCGCGATCCCCTGCAAATCGCCGTACATGCCGACTGTTGCGCCCATCACGCGCTCGATTCGTTCTTGCCGTTTTGCCCACTGTTTCATGATGGCTTTGCGTTCTTTGTCCAGGTCTTCCTGCATGGGCTGACAGGTGAAAACGTAGTTTGTTGACTTATAGGTTTTTACAGCGCCTGCCCCTGATCGAAGCCGCTTCTAAATGAAAGCTGATAGGTTCAACATATCCGCTATCAGCGCTCAATCATGCCCAAAACCACACCCAAACGTAGCCAAAGTTTCATCCAGTTTGCGATGACCGACGACGACGAGGCTGGTGGCTACGACGGTGAGGCCGCCGGCGCTTAGGAGTGACAGGGCGATCCACATGGCTGCTTTCCCTACGTTTTGTTGTGTGACGAGCGAACGTCGCCCGAATGACAGTGCCAGGACACGGTTTGAAGTGTATGCCGCTCTCTCTTGTACGCAGTGATGCATTGTCCGGTTTCGGTCATGGCGGCGCGTGGCAAGTCACCCCCGTGTCACACGTCTGCAATATGCTCTACATTTTGGCGGGTTAGAAGCATCGAAACAAAACTATGACGGCGCGTAGACAGGGTGGGAACGAGCCGTTGGCGGCGGTGGATCTGGGGTCGAACAGTTTTCGGCTGTTGATTGCCAAAGAAGACGGCGGGCAAATCGTGCCGATCAGCACCTATCGTGAGGGCGTGCGGATGGCGGGCGGGCTCAACGATTCGAATGAGGTGGCAGCGGATAAGCTTGCTGAGGCGTGCATCGCGCTCGCCCGATTTCGCGAGCGTCTGGGCACGATTCCGGCTGATCGGGTGCGTGCCGTCGCGACCAGCACGTATCGAGTTGCGAAAAATCGGGCCGAATTGCTCAAGGCCTCCGAAGCGGCATTGGGCGTCAGTATTGACGTGATCTCGGGGCAGGAAGAGGCGCGGCTGATCTACCTGGGCTGCGCGCACACGCTGCCCTGGAGCGATCAGGAACGTTTGATTGTGGACATTGGCGGTGGCTCGACCGAGTTCATCGTGGGTCATCACTACGAGCCGGAATTGACCGAGTCTTTCCCGCTCGGCGCGGTCACGTTATCGCAGAATTTTTTTCCCGGTGCGACGGTGACGGCTGCTGCATTTCGCAAGGCCGAAGTGTTTGTGCGCACCCGCGTTGAGGTGCTGCAAAAGCGCTACAAACAGGGCTGGCCCGTGGCCTATGGTTCATCGGGCACGATTCGCGCGTTATACGAAATCGTGACCGAGAATGGGTTTGGCAGCGCGATCACCGTCGACGCGCTCTTGAAGCTCAAGAGCGTCATGATTGACGCGGGGCAGGTCAATCGGCTTGAACTGGCGGCGCTGAAATCAAGCCGTGCGCCGGTGTTACCGGGTGGTCTGGCGATTTTGCTGGGGCTGATGCAAGAGCTGAATGTGCAGGTGATCGAGCCAGCCGAAGGCGCGTTGCGACTGGGAGTGCTCTATGACCTGCTGCACCGATCAGACGAGCCTTCCACCAGCGATCCTCGTTCCATCACGGTGTCGCGCCTGCAGAATCGCTACGGCGCCGATCAGGAGCAGGCAGACCGCGTGGGCGCATTGGCGCAAACGTTGTGGGCGGGCGTCGCCCATCCCGCGCCCGATCCACTGTTGTCGTGGGCCGCTGCGGTTCACGAAATCGGCATGGCGATTGCGCATGAGGACTATCACCGTCATTCGGCGTACGTGATTGAACATTCGGATTTGTACGGTTTCTCGGAACAGGAACGCAGCGCGTTTGCGACGCTGGTGCTAGGGCACACCGGGTCGCTTAAAAAGTTGAACCGGGATGCGCTGTCTTCAGCATTGCTGATGCGGCTGGTTTGTCTGCGGCTTGCGGCGCTGTTTTGTCATGGCCGCGTGAAGGAAGTGCCGAGCGTTGCGTTGCGTGCGCAAGGTGATTCGTTCGTATTACAGATAGATGGTGACTGGCTGGGCAAGCGACCGCTGACTGCTGCGCTGCTGGATGAAGAAACAGCGCGTTGGGCGAAGTTTGGCGTGGCTTTGACGTTGAGTCTTCGCGGTTAGATTGCGGGTCGGTGTTCAACAGATTGTGGGAGCGGCTTTAGTCGCGACTGGCTTCGACACGATCTATCGCGGCTAAAGCCGCTCCCACAACAGGGACGTGCGCCCAGTCCCGATTCCCGCCTTCGCGGGAATGAACGAGCAAAAGGGGAGGCCCGCGAGAACAGGGACTACGTTGCCTCCGGTCCCGCTTCACCAATCGTATTGATGATCGCTTGAGCGGTGTGTTCCGCGCGACTATTTGCGCGCGTCGTTCACTGCATTAAGCGATAAGCCAGCCACAATTTTTGGTTGCGTATATGACGCACTGATGACAGCTACCGCATGTTGCGTGTCACGTCAGCGTCTCGATTCCGTCACGTCAATGTCATCTTGAATTTCTACATTGCATGTGTCATCTCAAGGAGTCGCACGCATGCAAGTCGTTGCCAATCTCGCTACCGTCGCCGCCCACCCAACGCGCTCCGCTGTCGAGCCGCAACTAAGCGTTCGTCTCGCCAATTGCGCGTCCGATGTGATCGCCGCGCAGCGCTTGCGATACAAAGTTTTTTGTGAAGAGATGGGCGCTGACTTGCATCGTCACGATGGGCGCGACGTCGACATGTTTGACGCGGCTTGCGAGCATCTGATCGTTGTCGATGAAACGCTTGGCAAAGTCGTCGGCACCTATCGCATCCTCTCGCCGTGGGGCGCCCGTTCGCTGAAACGCATGTACTCCGAAGGCGAGTTCCGCATTGATGCGTTGAAGTTGATCGCGCACGAAATTTTCGAAGTCGGTCGCGCCTGTATACATCCAGCGTATCGCAGCGCGGGCGCGCTGTCGCGGCTGTGGTCAGGCCTTGGCGCGTATGTGCGCGAGAACAACGTGAAGTACCTCGCGGGTTGCGCCAGTGTTCAGCTTGACAGCGGCTCCCTCAATCTCGGCGCGCTACGCGCGGAGTTGATGTCAAAGCACCTGGCCCCCGTGGACTTTCGCGTGGAGCCGATCCGCGGCCTGCAATCGTTGGGCGACCCGCTGGGCGTCCGCCCATCGCCGCCGCCACTGCTCAAAGGCTATCTGCGTCTCGGCGCATGGGTTTGCGGCGAACCCGCATGGGATCCCGATTTCGACAGCGCGGACTTCTTTGTGCTTTTGCCGATTGAGCGCATGGTGCCGCGTTACGCGCAGCACTTTTTGGGCGCTCGCACCGCGCAGTAAGCGTCGCACAGAATGCATTTTTCGCGCGACCCTAGAAGAAGATTTAGCGCGTCAATATTGCGTTGGTCGCGGACTTTGGCTCGTTGCCCCTTACCGATTTTTCCGCACGTCGCCCATCGAGGCGTATGCCAAGTTTGATTTCTTGAAGCAGGACATATTATGAATAAACCCAATCACTCCCCCAACGCTGTTGTCGATTTCAACGACGAAAATTCCAACAGTTCAGCCAACCCGACCTTCGATTCGATTTTCAATTCGCGCATGAGCCGACGCAACATGTTGCGCGGCGGTCTGGGCGTAGCTGCGACCGTCGCGCTGCCTACATTCGGGCTGGCTGGCTGCGGCAGCGATACCGAAGCCGTAACCGCGCCCGTTGTCGCAGAAAAGCTGCTCGGGTTCGCTGCGGTTCCGAAGAGTCTGGCCGATACGGTCTCGGTGCCCGTGGGCTACAGCGTCAGCGTGCTATATGCGTTGGGTGATCCGTTGTTCGCGAGCACCGCCGCGTACAAAAATGATGGCACCGACACCGCATTCGACGAGCGCGCGGGTGACCATCATGACGGCATGGAATGGTTTGGATTGGCCGCCAACAACAGCCCGTCTCTGGTCGCAGCAGATCGCGGCATCCTCGCCGTCAATCATGAAGCGACCACCGACGAGCGCTTGAGCTCGTTCTTCATCCATGCCAACGGCGGAACGACGACGCTGCCACGTCCTGCCGCTGAGGTGGACAAAGAAGTTGCAATACATGGTGTTTCGCTGGTTGAAGTCCGTAAAAACGGCAACGCGTGGGAATACGTCAAAGGCTCTGTGTTCAATCATCGCTTCACGCCGTTGACAGACATCGAAATCAGCGGACCGGCCCGTGGCAACGCGCTGATGGTCACGAAGTATTCAACTAACGGCACCAAAACACGCGGCACTTTGAACAACTGCGGCACTGGCAAGACGCCGTGGGGAACCTCACTGACCGGCGAGGAAAACTTTGCAGGATACTTTGTCAGGTCCGCTACCGACAACAGTGCGCGCGGCAACGACAAGAGCGTCGCTTCGCTCAACCGCTATGGCCGCACCCAGGGGTCGGCGAGTCGCCACGGTTGGGAAACCGGCGGCAGCGACGACAAGTATGTGCGCTGGAACAACAGCAAAATCGGTTCCTCCACTGATGGTAGCGATGACTACCGGAATGAGATGAACGGCATGGGATTCGTTGTGGAAATCGACGCCTATGACAAAGCAAAACTCGCTAAGAAGCGCACTGGCCTCGGCCGCTTCGCCCATGAAAGCGCATCGTTCGGCAAAGCGACGGTAGGTCAGCCGTTGGCCGTCTACATGGGCGATGATTCCCGTGGCGAGTACATCTACAAATTCGTCACAGCTGCGAGTTGGGATGCTGCCGACGCGAGCACTACCAATCGCATGGCAGCAGGCGACAAATACCTCGATAGCGGCAAGCTCTACGTCGCGAAGTTTGCAGCGGACGGTACGGGTTCATGGGTCGAACTGTCGATCACCAACGCGCTGATTTCGGCCTATACGAGCTACAAGTTTGCCGATCAGGGCGACGTTGTGATCAATGCGCGTCTCGCTGCCGACGCCGTTGGCGCGACCAGGATGGATCGTCCGGAATGGAACGGCGTCAACCCGGTCAACGGCGAGGTTTACTTCACGCTCACCAACAACAGTAACCGCCGCGTCGAGCCATCTTCGTCGACCCAATCGGCACCGGACGCAGCCAACCCGCGCGTTTATACCGACATGAAAGGCACGACAGCGCAAGTCGGCAACCCCAACGGTCACATCCTGCGCCTGAAAGATGCCAGCACGGTTGCCACCACCTTTGTGTGGGACGTGTATTTGTTCGGTGCTGAAGCAGGCGCAGACAAAAGCACCGTCAATCTCTCAAGTCTCACCAGTGATCAGGATTTCTCCAGCCCAGACGGTCTGGTGTTCAGCCCTTACACGGGCTTGTGCTGGATTCAAACCGACGACGGTGCCTATACGGATGTCACCAACTGCATGATGCTCGCAGCAGCACCCGGTCAGGTCGGCGACGGCACGGTAAAAGCATTGACCTATCCGCGCACTACCGGCGGCGACCTGGTGGTGAACGCGCGAGTTGGCGCAACGCCAACTGCCGATACGTTGAAGCGCTTTCTGGTGGGCCCTTCCGCCTGCGAAATCACCGGTTTGTGCGAAACACCGGATGGCAAAACAATGTTCATCAA
The DNA here is from genome assembly GCA_038246865.1 of Burkholderiales bacterium. Lineage (GTDB taxonomy): Bacteria > Pseudomonadota > Gammaproteobacteria > Burkholderiales > Casimicrobiaceae > Casimicrobium. The sequence goes on along the minus strand of JBBRVM010000168.1, from coordinate 76 downwards.
CATTCAGCATCCGGGCGAAACGACGGCGCAGGCCAACCTCGCAGATGCGACGAAATACAGCAGTCAGTGGCCAAGC
>JBBRVM010000167.1:0-7699 GCA_038246865.1 Burkholderiales bacterium | reverse complement strand
GTGGTCGCATCCGATACCGGCAACGATTTCCAGAACAGAATGCTGCGGTCGCGGCGTTCACCGTGCAACGCATCGAGGCAATAAAAGCATCCGACCAGCACCGACGTGATCATTACCAGCACCGCGACCGCGCTGTACGGCGCGGAGAGCTGCGACGTTTGCTGCATCGGATTGAGCGTTGCCACCTTGGCAAGACTTGCCACCACGCCCGGCACAACTGCGCCGAATGCACCAATCATCGAAACCACAGCCACGATCAACGGCGCGAAGTAGAGCGAGCGGTGTTCCCACAATTCGCGACGAACCGACCAGTAGAACAGACGCACGGGTCGACGGGTGTTGGTGCTTTTCATGCGGCTCCTTTTATGGTGCTCGGCTGATTGGTGACGACCGCAACGAACACGTCGGACAGGCTCGGTGTGCGCACGTCGCCCAGTGTGGCGAGCGCTTCAGGATCGGCGTCGCGATAGAGAAACACGCTGCGACCGAACGTGTGCCGTTCGTGAATCGGCCCGAGCTCGCGCGCCGCGGCGAGGTCGTCCGGACGCACCAAAAGCTCAAAAAAATGCGACTCAAAATCGGTCGTGCTGCAACTCAAAACGATCTTGCCGCCATCGACAAAAATCACGTCGGTCAGCACATGCTGAACCTCGTCGATGTGATGTGTCGCGATCAGAATGGTGCGCTCTTTGTCGTAGTAATCGTGAATCAACGATTCGTAAAACTGCTTTTGAAACAGGATGTCGAGACCGAGCGTCGGCTCATCAAGCACCAGCAATTTCGCGTCAATCGCCATCACCAGCGCGAGGTGCAATTGCATCACCATGCCTTTCGACAGCTCAGCGACTTTGCTGCTGCGCTTGATCGTCGTTTTTGCAAGAAAGCCCTCGGCCTGCGCGCGGTTGAAGCGCGGGTGCACACCGTCGACGTAATCCAGCGCCTGCGACACGCGCATCCAGCGCGGCAGCACGGCCACATCCGCGATGAAACACACATCGCGCATCAGCTCATCCCGTTCCGTCCACGGATCGCGCCCGAGAACGCTCAATTCGCCCTGATACGGCGTCAGGCCGAGGATTGAATTCAGGGCCGTCGTTTTGCCCGCGCCATTCGGCCCGACGATACCGACGATGCGTCCCGGCGCGATGCTCAGATCGATGCCGTTCACGGCGATGTGTTTGTCGAAAACTTTGGTCAAGCCTCGCGCCTTGATGATGGGCGCGGCGTCTGGCGCGGTGTCGGGTGAAGTGAAAGACATGGTTCAGCGTCTCCGTTTTTCTTTTGATGCCGGTTCGTTTGGGCTGGTGTCGGCGGCGCCGCTTGCAGCGTTGAGCAAATCTTCCGGCGTCAACCCCAGTCGTTGAATGGTGGCGTGAATCTTTGGCCACTCGTCCGCCAAAAAGCGTTCGCGTTCGCCCATCGAGAGCTGCGCCCGCGCCCCCACATTCACAAACATGCCCAGCCCGCGCCGCGACTCCACAATCTGCTCATCGGCCAGTTGCTGATAAGCCTTCAGCACCGTCAGCGGATTCACGCGACTCTCGGCGGCGACCGTGCGTACGGATGGCAGCGGATCGCCTTCGTTTAACGTGCCGTCAATAATCATCGCAATCACCCGCTCACGAATCTGGCGGTAAATCGGCTGACTGTCATTCCATTCACGATCCATGACGGCGCTAGCCAGCCTCCGCGAGCGGCGCATCGTGTGTCGGCAAAATCGTGAGGAATGTGTGCAACGGGTCGCCTTGTACGTAGCAATGCGGTTAATGTGAACTGGTGTTGTAGTGAACTATATCACCTGTTTTGCGAGTTGTCAGCGCTGACCTTGAATTCCTTCGCCAGTCTCTTGGCACCGCACCTAAGCAACGTTTACTCCGACGCGAATCCACGGTGCTCTCCTACGCCGCCCCGCCAGAACTTCGCCGATGATTGGCGAAGCTCAGCTGGATCAGTCGAACCCCTGTTTCGTCGGGCTTGGCATCACTAAAGCTGTAACCGGAGCAGGTGCGCTGAGGCGAACCTCCCGGGCAACGTCAACTAATGGAGATCAGACTATGAACCCAAATCGAAGATTATTTACTGCGGGTTTCGCCGCCCTCGGCGTATCGGCCCTAGCGGGACGCGCGATGGCCGCGGACAAAGATGACAAAGCAAAAGGCAACGGGAAGGGAAAAGGCAAAGCGAAGCACAAAAACGGCAAGCAATTGCTGGGCGACAAGATCAAGAAAAACGGTAAACATGTCCTTGAAACGAACGGTCCGAACACGGTGTCTGTGGACGTGAAAGACGGCAAGATCGCCGGCATGAACGTCAAGCACAGCAAGAAGGGCGAATTGCCGGTCAGGAAATACAAGAGCACCACAAAAATGGCGTCAGCCGACGTCATGCAGTATGCGTCCATGCAGCACGTGCAGCTGCAACAACTGGGCACCGTATGGATCGGTTTTGCCTACTATGACGATTACGGTTATGAAGAAATCTACTGGTACCCGTACGACATGATTTATGACGGCGACACTGGTGCTATCGAATACATTCCGGTGTATTGATTTAGCGCGGAGCGAGGAGACGCTGAGACGTCAATCAGTGTGACGCGGTGAAGCCGATGCAGTTGTCGCAGCAGCGCAAATGCGGCAGCCTCAGTCGCGCGTCGGCAAGAATGTGACCTCGAAAGCAATTCCAGCTTAATCGGCCCGCAGGCGCGAAGCTGGCAAGGGGCGCTCCGCCACCGCTGTGCCCCTGGCTAAAACCCGTTCTCCGCCGCAAACAAGCGCAGCGCCTCAGCGGATTCCGGAGCACGCAAAACGTCCCCGTGATTCGCGCCCATTGCGATCACCAAACGCTTGCGGGAAGCAGGCGTCGCCGACGCGTCGAACACCCGCTGCGAGAGTACGACCGGGGTCTGGCTATCCTTCTCGGCACCAATCACCAATAGCGGCCCGGTGTAGGTTTTAACCGCGCGAATGTTGTCGACCGCCAGCAAGCGCGGATCAACGGTCACGTTCACGAACGGCTTGACGTACCAGGGCGTAGCGCGCTCCAGCATGTCCGGCACATTGCTCACCGTGGTGATCAAAATCGCACCATCCAGCTCGCGCTTCTCCAGCAATCCGCCGGCGACCACGCTGCCGAGCGAATAGCCAGCAACGACAACTTTCTTGCCACTATCTCGCGCCACTTTCGCCTCGGTATCAAAGATCAACAGCGCGTCGGCGGAGAGCGCGTCAAGCGTCGGCGTCCCGCTACTTTGACCATAGCCGCGATAGTCAACAAACACAAGATTCGGTCGCCAGTCCCGCGTCAATTCCTGCGCTGTACTGACTGCAAATTTGCCCACAGTACTCGCGTTTCCACCGAAGAAAATGACGGTAGATTTTGCGTCAGGGTGAACGAATCGGGCGCGGTAGAGCAGGTTGCCGTCAGCAGTCGGCAGCTTGTCGGTGTTGATCGAATAGCCTGCTGGCAAAGCGGCGGAAGTGCTGTCAATCTCACCCGACGCGACCGCCCGCAAAAAACTCGTGTCTTGCACATGCACCGTGCAGCTGGAGAGGGTGACGGTGCAGAGTAGAAGAAGTACCAGGCGCTTCATTTGTAGATTCATTTTTACTTGCCGAATGCGATCATATTGCACCTCAATCTGAGCCTGCCAACGTGGTCAAGGCGCGACGCATCCGACCAGTTGCTTTTGCGCCCGTTTGTCGAAGCTCAACATGCTGCTGCATCCGTGAGTTACGTAGAGGAAGTGAAACAAGCATTCCGCGAAATCGACATTCTTCGTTTCGTGCGCCTCCAGTGCCATTTCGACTGCGCTTTCATCAATCACTTCCACGTCATGCAGCTCAAGCAGTTGCCGGAGCAAAGCAACCGTGGACGCCTTGTTCGCGCCGTCACGAGAACGCAGCACCCACTCCAATTCCAGAAACATGGGTGCGCACACGGTGAGGCGCCGTCCAGCCGCGATGGCGCGCTTGATCGCCTTGCGTGCAGCGGGCGATTGCTCGGCGTCATCGTCGAGCAAAAATCGAGCGAGAACGTTGGTATCGAGACCAATCATTTCGTCGATTTAGTTTTGTAGAGCGAAGTCTTCGGGCCACGTGTCGGTTTGGCGCCCGGTAGTTTCCACGCGCCCGCAAGGACTTCAATGCTCTTCGTCTTCGCGCGCATGATCACCGTGCGATCAGGCAGCAACGTGAAGTTAAGTTCGTCCGATGCCTGCAAACCCAACGCGTCCCGAATGTCCTTCGGGATTGTCGTTTGGCCTTTGCTGGTGAGGGTGGCGGTAGACATGGCGTTCCTTACGTTCTTTAGTTTCGTAAGGATTATAGATCGCGATCCGTAGGGTGCGCTCTACAGTGCGCACCGAGTCTTTCATACGACCCTGGTTGCCGATGCAACGAACGGTGCGCATTTTGATGCGCACCCTTGCTACAAATCGCGACCCTAGGAGTCTGTCGGGTTTGAGTTTCTCGCGGATATCGGTGCTGGAAATGATGGCATTGAGTTTGATTTCGGGCTTAGGCGTGGCGCATGAGCGTAGCGTTGCGCAGAATTTTCTTTGATTTGGTTTTCGAGATTCTCATTTTCTTGATGCGGTGCTCGCGTTTCGGCTCAACTTAGAGCGCTGCGGCGCCTTCTCAACCTCTCTCACGCCATGCGCAGCACATTCATACGCTTCACGTTGTACGCGAGCGCCACCAAACTCCATTCGGCATCGACCCGGTCGAGCCCGCGGACACTGAATTGGCGAAACCCCATGACGTGCTTGATCACGCCGATGGCGGGCTCAACGGTTGACTTCCTGAGTGCGTAGAGCGCACGACCCGCCGTTGTTTTAAGTGCGTGCTGCATCTGCGATAACGCGGTTTCAGCGCAGCTGTGATCGGCATCGCTCTGTGCGGGCGCGAGCGGATCAGCGGCAAAGCGCTCGTTCAAACTCAAGTGATGGTGCTCGCGCTTGATCGCGATCAGGGGTGTCACGCGAGCCTCGGCACAGGCCACAACGTTGGCTGCGCTGTAGTAGCCCGTATCCGCCAGGAGCGCCTCACAGGCACCCAACGCTGACGCCAGTGCGCCGAGTTTGGCGAGCATCGGCTCAATCTGTTGTTTGTCATTGCCCGCCTGAGTGACGTAGGACGCCGTGATGAGACGTGACTCGCAGTCAACGGCTAACTGCCCGTTGTAGGCCTGCTCAAAGGCCCCACCCGCAGCGAGCATGATCCTTGAATCGGCGTCGGTCAAACTGACCTGGTCGAGCGCTCGCGGCCCGAGGATCGGAGGGGTGGGCTCGCGCCCGCCGGGTCGGCCACCCCCATCACGTTTGTCCTGACGCGTTTGTTTCTTCTGCTCATACTCAGCGAGGAGTCCGACGTCGCGCTCATCAGCACGACGCTTGATCTCGGTGCGCGCGGCGTCAAGTGCGGCTAGCCGGTCTTGCCGCCGTACGAGCTCGGCGGGTATGTCCATCCCGTCGGGCAGATCGTTGGCGTCAGCGCTAGCCGCTTTCTCCATGAGCGCGGCCACTTCGGCTTTGAGTTGGGTCTCGATGGTGTGCAGATGCGCCCATGACAGCGCTTTATGCCGGGATGCGTTGGCTTTGAGTTTGCTGCCATCCACCGCCACGGTGATCGCGCCGAGTTTCACAAGCTTCATCTCTCGGGCAACCAGTAGCACCTGTACAAAGAGCGCGCTGATCTCAGTGGCGAAGCGGGCACGAAAGTAGGCAATCGTGTCGTGATCGGGGTGGGTGTTGGCGGCGATGTAGCGAAAGGCCAGACTCTCGTAGCTGGCCCGCTCGATCTTTCGGCTGTGATACACCCCGGTGGCGTAGCCGTAGATGAGTAGCCCGAGAAGGGCTGCCGGATGATGCGCGTCTTTGCCGCGTCCGGCATAGGCTTTAATGAGTGCGCTCAGATCCAGCCGCTCGACCACGTCGACGACGAAGCGCGCGAGGTGATTCTCCGGCAACCAGTCTTGTACGCTTGGGGGCAATAAGTATTCAGTGCTGCGATCAACTGAAATGAAGCGACTCATCTGTGTCTATCCTGCGCGATCTGTCTCGTTGAATGTCAGACCCTGCTGCCCGATCCGCGTTCGCTCCTTTGACCGTCAATTTCAACTCAATTTAGCTCGTAATCCGACAGACTCCTAGGAAGCACAGCGACGAGCGCGCAACGGTAACAAGCTTCCCTCACCAGCAGCTTTAGCCGCTTCGCCCCATTACATTGGGGCTAAGGGGGATATTTACCATTTGTTGACTGCTAGCATAAAACGAGAGGTAGCCCACGTTCAGCCGTCATTGTGGCTTGGAGTTGTTGGCGATTTCAGCATAGGTTTCTTCGCTCACTTCCGCCCATTCCCTGACGTCATCGTCTCTGTCTGCGAGCAACGTACGTAGCAACTCTCGCAGCGCTGGAGTTGGCGTCAAGCCCCCAATCGCGGCGGCAACGCTTGCACGAACATCAGCGGATTCTTCCCTCGCCGCCAGCACAAAAGCGTTTGCCGCTTCATCTGCACCTAAATGCCCAAGCGCAGCAGCGCACTGTGCCCGAACCTCCGTCGATTCATCAGCAGAAAGCCCTTGAACTAGCAACGGTACTGACTGCGATTTGAATGGGCGCCCCGCACCAATTTGCCCAAGCATGAAATAGCCAATGTCGCGCAATCGTGCTTCAGGTCGATTGACTAAAGCAACCGCAGCATCGAACGCGATCTTCGATCCGCGAATCTGCAATTCACGCGCTGCTGCGCCATGAACTATCGGGTTTTCGTCATAGAGAAACTGCACCAGCGCAAAGTCCTCGTAGGCCTTTAACGCTTGAAAGACCAGCACCTCAACATTACTCTCCATTGTGCCTTCGGCAATCATCGCGGCTTACCTCCACTGAAGTAGCGCGAGCCTCTGCATCCCCACGCCTTTTGAGTTGCTTTGACAGCAGCTGCGCTGTATTTACCCTTGTTCGCTTCTAGCCAAGCGCAGCGATCTGGTGGCGGGCAATTCTTCAGTCTTTCCGCGCTAACAGCGGTTCCGTAATCTGCGGTGATTTGTGTATCCGCCTGATTGCCTGCCGACGCGAGTGATGCGATTTCGTCAATAGCATCACCTAACGACTGACCATATCGATCGTTGATCCACGACCCGACGTAGTAACCACCCAAACCTGCGGCGGCGAGCCAGCACACGGGACACGCCGCTAGTGAACCAGCCGCCGCCGCAGCGCCTGCACCAAGTCCAGGGGCACCAGGAGCAATCGGCGGTAGACCGATGGTAGCTTGCAGGCCGTTCGGATCTGTCAGCTTGATTGGTTGTGCCTCCGCATATGTGTAGGTGTTGATGCTCCCTTTAAGTCCAATCGGATCGCTTTGCGTGTAGCGATCAACATCAGGTGAATAGTCTCGATTCACGTTTTGATGTTTCCCCGTTTCTGCATCGTAGAGCTGCCCCGGAAAGCGGTTGTTGACTCTGAAGCTTGCAGCGGTGATTTGACCAGCTGTACCGGTCACGTTTTGCGGATTCCCATTCGGCGCTGACGCGTTGAGGCTCGTCCCGAAAGGATCAGACTCCCAACGCCACGTCGCTTTGTTAACCGCATTCGGCCCGGTCGTCGCGCCTGCGACAGCTTGGCTTCTCGTCATCGCCCTCGGCGTGCCCAGATGATCGGCATGGAGGTAATAGACATCAACATTCACTGGGTTAGCGGGC
>JBBRVM010000166.1:0-7740 GCA_038246865.1 Burkholderiales bacterium | reverse complement strand
CTACCGAGATTACGCCATCAAGTGGGACGGCGAATGGCAGATTACCTACGAAACGTTTCGTGACATGGGCACGGCGTACGCAATCGGCCTGATCATGATCTACCTGCTCGTGGTGGCCCAGTTTGGGTCGTACCTGACCCCGCTCATCATCATGGCACCCATTCCGCTCACCATTATCGGTGTGATGCCTGGACACGCGCTGCTCGGTGCGCAATACACGGCTACCAGCATGATCGGCATGATTGCGCTGGCGGGCATCATCGTGCGCAACTCCATTCTGCTGGTGGACTTCATCAACCTTCAGGTTCGTGAAGGCATGCCATTTCGCGAGGCCATCGTCCGCTCGGCGATCACCCGTTCGCAGCCCATCATGCTCACGGGTTTGGCCGCCATGATGGGCGCCTTCTTCATCCTTGATGATCCGATCTTCAACGGTCTCGCCATTTCGCTGATCTTTGGCATCTTCGTTTCCACGCTGTTGACGCTCGTGGTGATCCCGATTCTTTACTACGTCGCATATCGCAATCGCCTCTGGAAACTGCTTGGCATCGCGCCCACTGCAATGCCCGTAGCCCTCGTCCCTTCCAACACACCCCCTCTAGGAGAAAAAATATGACCTCATGGCAACTCGTTCGACTCGTCGCTGGCACCTTCATCCTTTTATCGCTCGCGCTCGGCATCCCCGGCAGCCCAATTTTTGTTAGCCAGTGGTGGCTCGCCTTCACCGCATTTGTGGGTGCCAATCTGCTGCAAAGCTCATTGACCAAGTGGTGCCTGATGGAAAACATCATGCGCAAGCTCGGCGCGACGTCCGGTTGCTAGGAGCCATTCATGCACCTCGTTTGCCCTTCGTGCGCCGCCACCAACCGTGTGCCCGACGCGCGACTCGGCGACGGCCCGGTCTGCGGCGTCTGCAAGGCAAAGCTACTCGACCCGCAACCCTTCGCGCTCACGGATGCGACCTTCAGCCACTACGTCGCCAACACCGGGCTGCCCGTGGTGGTCGACTTCTGGGCGGCGTGGTGCGGCCCCTGCAAGATGATGGCACCGCAATTCGCGGATGCCGCAAGCCAGATGCCACTGGTGCGGTTCGCCAAGGTGGACACCGAGCTTGCACAGAACACTGCGGCGCAATTCGCGATACGCAGCATCCCGACGCTCGTCGTTTTCCGCGACGGCAAAGAAATCGCCCGGCAACCGGGTGCGCTGCGCGCGAGCGAGATCGTACGCTGGGTTCAATCCCAAACCTGAACCCTACGATAGCGACGGGCTCACAATCGCTGGCAACGACCAGCACAAAAAGGAGATCATCATGGCACACATCGTGGTACTCGGCGCAGGAACCGGCGGCATGCCAACTGCTTACGAACTGCGCGCGAAACTGGACAGTTCGCATCGCATCACCGTAGTCAACGCGGTCGACTACTTCCAGTTCGTCCCGTCCAACCCCTGGCTCGCGGTGGGGTGGCGACAGCGCGATGCGATCACCTTTCCAATCAAACCCTGTCTCGACAAGAAAAACATCGGCTTTATAGCGCAACCGGTCACCCGAATTGATGCCGAAGGCAATGCGCTCGAGCTGCACGATTCGACGCGTCTGGAATACGACTACCTCGTGATCACGACAGGCCCGAAACTCTCGTTTTCTGAAGTCCCAGGTGCCGGACCCGATGGCCACACCAATTCCATCTGCTCGGTCGACCACGCGGAGCAAACGTGGAAAAACTATCAGGCGTTCCTGCAAGAGCCCGGTCCGGCGATCATCGGTGCGATGCCGGGCGCGTCCTGCTTCGGCCCGGCGTACGAGTTTGCTTTTATCTTCAATACGGATCTGAAGCGCCGCAAGCTTCGTAACAAGGTTCCACTGACTTTTGTGACGAGTGAACCCTACGTCGGGCACATGGGACTGGGCGGCGTTGGTGATTCGAAGTCAATGCTCGAGAGCGAGTTCCGCAACAACGACATCAAGTGGATCACCAACGCAAAGGTGACCCGAGTCGAGGCGGACAAGATGTTTGTCACCGAACTCGATGATCAGGGTGCGTTGAAAAAGGAGCATGAGCTGCCGTTCAAATACAGCATGATGCTTCCCGCGTTCAAGGGCGTCGATGCGGTAGCCAGCGTCGCGGGACTGTGCAACCCGCGCGGCTTCGTATTGATCGACGAGTATCAGCGCAGCAAGAAGTACCGCAACATTTTTTCAGCGGGCGTTTGCGTCGCTATCCCGCCAGTCGAGGTTACACCCGTACCAACAGGTGCGCCGAAGACCGGCTACATGATCGAAACCATGGTCACGGCTATCGTGCACAATATCGCTGCGGAGCTCGAGGGCAAACCAGCGGACGCCAGGGGCACCTGGAACGCGATCTGTCTCGCCGATATGGGGGACACCGGTGCCGCGTTCGTTGCGCTGCCACAGATTCCGCCGCGTAACGTCAACTGGTTTAAGAAGGGCAAATGGGTGCATCTGGCAAAGATCGCGTTCGAGAAGTACTTCCTGTACAAAATGAAGAACGGGACATCTGAGCCCATCTATGAAAAGTACGTCCTGAAAGCACTCGGTATCGAACGACTGGAGGAAAACAAAAAATAGTCGTGAGTGCTTGTCTTGCCCGGTGCGGCTTGGGGCAGCGTCGCTGGTTATTGGTCGGACTCCGCGCCAACGAGACTGTTCACCAGCGGCACTGACATCGCGTGGTTTCCCGGATAGGCGCTGCCGGGTATGCTTGCCGCAAAACAGCGGTTCCCCTGATCTGAAAACTGAGTGATGTCACCCAACCCACAACCCAGAGATATTGTTCTGGTCCAGAGCATGCGCAACACCATCATGGTGGCGAGTGTGCTGGCATCCGCCGCGCTGCTCGGTGTCATGGCATTCGTCGGGGCGACGCATGGGCTGCAAGGTGGATCATCGTCGACGGCGATTCGTTTCTCGGTCGGCGCGATGGCGCTCTTCGCCGTTGCGTTTTCTGTCGTCGCGCTGGTCCTCTTGTCGCGCGCAAGTCGCGACTCCGATCCCGATTTGATCGAGCGTGACTGGCGACGTGCGCACAGCTGCGTGATGATCGCGGGAGCTGCGTTTGTGCTGTTCGCCTTTGGTGCGCTCTGGGTCGCGCTGTGACCCGCTAACAGAAGAACGAAAATCTGACGCCGTGCAAACGGTCGGGTAACAGATACATATTCCAAACGACCAACAATAGCAGCATCAAGCCCAGCCAGCGGCGTGTCTGCGGCGTGCGCAATCGCTTCACTGCTGTCTGCGACAACATACCAAGCGCGAGCAAGACAGGCAGTGTCGAAGCGCCAAACGCCGCCATTACCAGCGCGCCATCGAGCGGATTTGCGGCGAGCACCGCCAGCCCGAGCGCGCTGTAAATCATGCCACAAGGCAACATTCCCCACAGCGCACCACGAATGAAGTCACCGCCCACTCCTGATTGCGATGATGCCCACGCGCGTGCGCCATCAAGCCCGCGCCACACGCGACGACCTGCAGTCTCTACCGGCGCATAGGCCTGCTGAAAGCCCATCAAATAGAGTGCCGAGAACAGTAGCAACAAGTTCGGCAGCAGCAACCACGCCGTTTGCAGCACCTCATTGCGCAAAAAGCTCGTTGCCGCTGCGCTGAATGCTGCGACCAACGCGCCGAGCAGCGAGTAGACAGTGATGCGACCAAGGTGAGAGACAAGCGGCTGTCGCGGGCGTTCGGGCGTGCGCGTGACCAATGCCAGCGTGATCGGCCCGCACATGGTGGCGCAGTGGCCCGCGCCCATCAGACCCATGATGACCGCCGAGGCCAGAAGCGATAGCGTCATGGAGCTTTCAGGATGCTACGCGATGCGTGAAAAGATGATCGTTTGCTCACGCTTCAGCTTAACATGAGCGTCAAACACCATAGCCACGGCGCGCAGCAGCAATCGCCCATGCGGCGTCACCACGAGCGCCTCGTCATCAAGCGTCACGATGCTTTCAGCCACAAACTTTGCAAGCACGTCACGTTCGGCAGCAAAGTAGGTCTTGCAGTAAATCGAAAATGCTGCTCCGATCGCTGCCCACTCGACTCGCCCCATGCACATGATTTGCTCAATCACTGCAGCGCGAACCTGATCGTCGTGGGTCAGGGCAATGCCGCGCACCGTAGCGAATTGCCCGCTTTCGATGCGCTCGCGATAGACATCGAGCTGAGGGCTGTTTTGCGAGAACACACCATTGAGATTGCTGATCGCGGATACACCGAGCCCGATGAGATCAGTGCTCTGATGTGTACTGTAGCCCTGAAAATTGCGGCGCAATGTGCCATCAGCGAGCGCCTTTGCAAGCGAGTCGCCCGGCTTGGCGAAGTGATCCAGGCCAATCGCCACGTAGCCCGCATCAACGAGCCGCTCGGTCGCATACAGAAACAACTCGGTGCGCAACTCTATCGTTGGCAGCGTGTGTGTGGGAATGCGTCGCTGTGCCTTGAAGCGCTCCGGAATGTGCGCGTAATTGAAGAGCGCCAGACGATCAGGTTCAAGCGACAACGCTCGTTCCAGCGTGGCGGCAAATGTTTCACGCGACTGGATCGGCAAGCCGTAGACCAAATCAAACGAAATTGAAGTTATTCCGCTATCGCGAGCTGCGCGGACGGCCTGCGCCGTTTGTTCAAATGTCTGCGAGCGATGAATGAGCGCCTGCACGCGCTCGTCAAAGTCCTGCACACCGAAGCTGACACGGTTGAAGCCCATCGCGGGCAAAGCACTCACGTAGGTGGCATCGAGATAGCGCGGATCCAGTTCAATGCTTTGCTCGCGTTCGCCGAGCAATTCGAATTTGCTGGCCAAATCGCCCATCAGGCGTCGAAGTTGCTCAATGGTCAAAAAGTTAGGCGTGCCGCCGCCAAACGCCAGTTGCACAATGGGTAAGTTTTGAGCCGCTTCGGAAATCAACGACGTTTCTTGTGCCAGGGTAACGAGGTAGTCGTCGGCTACCGTCGTGCTCTTGCTGATGATCTTGTTGCACGCACAGTAGTGACACAGCGAGCGACAGAACGGCACGTGCACATAGAGCGAAGCCGGTCGGTGCGGCATGCTTTGCAGCGCATGTGCATAAGCTTCTGACCGAAATGCCGTGGTGAAGCGATCAGCCGTTGGGTAGGACGTATACCGCGGCCCGTTGAGATCGAAACGCTTTAGAACTTCGGCAGGAAACACAGGCGAGATGAGGGTAGTCAGACTGGGGCAAGTATCGACTTGCCACGCGCTCAGTCTGTTGACCTAAGTCAGATGAAGGTGAGTTGACTGCGCGATGGCGCGGATGGCGTTATCCGCCCGCATGATCGCGAAGCGATGCCCCGGTTCGCGCCCGTTGCTCTTCTGTACCGTCGTACAACCAGACTGAAACAAAGCTGGCTCCGGCAATCAGAAGCCATAACAATAGAAAACCGATCGTGTAGGCACCCTCGCGCGACAACGCTTCATGGGTACCAAACCATGCGAGACCGGCCGGATCAACCAGCGTAAACAGGATTCCGTCGCCCAGCGCGGCCCCGACGAACGCTGGCCAGAGCACGGCACCCACCATCGCTGCATTTAGTTTCATATGCGTCCTCTTCGACTGAACATGCGATCAGACATGGGCTGACTATTTTTTCGCAGGAATGAGTAGCGACTCAACACGCCAACTGCGCGCCGGTGAGTCAGTCACCACGACGCGGCGGCGCTCCGTGAGTGGCGCTTTCACTACCAACTCGTATGTGCCGGTGGTGCTCGCTGGCAGTACAGCGCGAATGTCGCGATCCGGGTCAACTGGATGCGCCAGCGTGACTTCAATAGCCGTCACATCGCGTGCATCAGGAAAGCGCAGCGTGACCGCGTTTCCAGCAACGAACAACTTCATGCTGTCCATACCCAGAACCTTTGCCCGATCCAGCTGTGACAGTTGCGCGTTGATCGCTTTGCCCTGCTTGTAGTAATCACTTGCCACCAGACCGTCAGGGTGATTGACGACGAAGAACGCAGTAATGATCGAAGCCACAATCACAGACGCAGGCCCGAGGATCAACAGTCCGGGCCAGATCCAGCGGCTTACGGGAACAATAGGCGCAGCGGCAGTTTGCAGAGCGGTGGGATTCATGGCGCTACCTCGGAATTAGAAATGCAGCTTTTTCGCGAACGCTGATTCCAGCGTCGGTTTCGGACTTCACAGTCAGGAAAATTGTGTGGCTACCTGATTTAGCCTTTTCGGCCACTTCAACCGGTATTCGAATCGCCAGCACTGATGCCGCAGTCGATGCGGGATCAGCTTCAATGCGGCTGCCGCGATCAACCCGGATGTCGTCGAGTCCGTCAACGGATACCGTAAAGCGTTGCGCTTTCTCGGCGGTGTTCATCACGTTTAACATATAGATGTTTTCGATGTACTTGCCCTCGATTTCTCGGGCCAGTACACCTTTGTCGCGAATGACGTTGACCTTCAGGGGATTGCGCAACGCCAGCGAACCGACCAAACCGGCAACCAGCATCACCAACACCGCGAAGTAAATGATGATGCGTGGACGCAACATGTGTTTGCGAATGGCAGCGAAGTCCCAATGCTTCTCAATGGCATTCTCGGTGGAGTAACGAATGAGGCCGCGCGGATAGGCCATCTTGTCCATCACGGTGTCGCAGACGTCGATGCACGCTGAGCAGCCGATGCATTCGTATTGCAATCCCTCGCGAATATCAATGCCGGTCGGACACACCTGCACGCACAGGGAACAGTCAACGCAAGAGCCGAGTTTCAGGGCCACAGGATCAGCGCTTTTCTTGCGACCACCGCGTGGCTCGCCCCGCGCCTCATCGTAGGTCACAATCATCGTGTCGCGGTCAAACATCACGCTCTGAAAACGGGCGTACGGGCACATGTACTTGCAGACCTGCTCGCGCATAAAACCTGCGTTACCCCACGTCGCAAACCCGTAAAACACAATCCAGAATGTCTCCCACGGGCCCGTAGACGCGGTTAGTACTTCGTGGCCCAAGGTGTGGATCGGCGTGAAGTAACCGACAAACGTGAAGCCGGTCCATAACGCGATGAGAATCCAGAAAAAGTGTTTTCTGCCCTTGCGCCACAGCTTGTTGGCTGACATCGGCGCATCGTCGAGCTTGATGCGTGCGGCGCGATCACCCTCAAACTTCTCCTCGATCCACATGAAGATTTCGGTGTAGACCGTTTGCGGGCAGGCGTAGCCGCAAAACACGCGCCCGGCAATCGCCGTCACAAAAAATAGTGCGTACGCCGATACGATCAGGATGAACGTCAGGTACAGCACGTCCTGCGGCCAGAACACCCATTCGAAGATGTAGAACTTGCGCGCGGTCAGATCAAACAGCACCGCCTGTCGTCCGTTCCACGGCAACCAGGCAAGCCCGTAAAAAAGCGCCTGAGTGAAGAGCACCATTGCCACGCGCCAATTGGCAAAGCGACCCCTGACCGACTTGGCGTAAATCTTTTTCTGCGACTGATAAAGCGAGATGACTTTCGTCTCGCCTGTGGTACTGCTCATTGCTATCCTGATTGCATGGGTCGAACTCAACCGTACCGTACCGTACGGTACGGTGCGGACAACTCCGTTACTTGGAACCGCCTTGCGCCTGCTCCTGAGATTGGGCATAAACATAGGCCGCGAGCAGATGCACGCGTGACTCTCCAAGCAAGTCCTTTTGCGCAGGCATTTTTCCCTGGCGACCTATATTGAGGGTCTCAACAATGGTAGCAAGG
>JBBRVM010000165.1:0-7742 GCA_038246865.1 Burkholderiales bacterium | reverse complement strand
GCGTAGGTGCGATCAGGCGACATGTCGGTTAAATCCAGAAGGGGCCCCGCCTGGCTCGGGGCGTGGCTCGAGGGCGCTAGCGTCGTCGGGCTCATTTCGGGAGCAGGCATTGTCGCCGTCATGGGCAAGTTTTTGCTGGCCGGTGTGCTCGCGTTTTTTGGACTCTTGATGTTTGCTCGCATGAAACGTGGTCGGGTGAATCGAAAATGACCGGCATAAACGACCTCGCATCGCTCATCATCGCGACGCTGATTTTCCTGGCCATTCCCGGACCCGGCACCATCAAGCTGTTTGCTTCGATGGCTGAAAAAAACGGCGGACCGAAGGCTGGCGTGTGGAGCACGCTTGGGCTGATGGCGGGCGATATCGTTTGGATGGTGCTGGCACTTTCCGGGGTTGCCGCGTTGGCGGCTGCCTATCCGCGAGCGTTCGATTTGTTGCGCTACGCTGGCGCTGCCTACCTTGCATGGATCGGGTTTTGCCTGATCCGCGACGCAAAGCAAACCTTGGGCGAGGGCGCGGTTGATCAAACCGCCGGTCGCGGTCAGTGGCAGTGGTTTCGCGAATCGGCTTTGGTGTCGCTGTCGAACCCGAAGGTCATCGGCTTCTACGTCGCCTTCTTCCCGCTCTTTATTGATCAGGCGACCTTCGATGGCGCTGCCACCTACGCTCGCATCATGAGCATCGTGCTCATCATCATCTTTGCCTATTGCATGTGGCTGATCGTCGCCGCGCAATTGGCCAAGCGAGTGTTCGCGCGATACCCGCACGCAAGTGCGTGGCTCAAACGCGCAGCGGGCGTCGCGTTGATCGGGTTTAGCGTCAAGTTTGCGTTGCAGAAATGAGCATGTTTGTGGGAGCGGTTCCACCGCGATTGCGTGCGCAACAAACCCGTCGCGGTGGAACCGCTCCCACAGTAGATAAATGCGAAAACAAAAATGATTAGAACCATCGCCATCGCCAACCAAAAAGGCGGCGTCGGCAAAACCACCACTGCAGTGAATTTGTCGGCTTCGCTCGCGGCGCACAATCGGCGCGTGTTGCTGATTGACGTCGATCCTCAGGGCAATGCCACGATGGGGGCGGGAATCAACAAGAACGCGCTAGAAACCAGTGTGTACACCGTGCTGCTCGGCGAGGCTTCGATGCTCGACGCGCGCGTCAAGGCGCAGGGCGGCTTCGATCTGATCCCGGCGAATCGCGAGCTGGCCGGCGCCGAGATTGAGATGGTGTCGATGCCTGATCGCGAGATCAAACTCAAGGACGCGATTCACACGTTGAAGGCCGCGATTACGGCGGTGGCTGACCAATACGATTACATCCTGATTGACTGCCCGCCCACGCTCAACCTGCTCACGTTGAACGCGCTCTGCGCCGCCGACAGCGTGCTGATCCCGATGCAGTGCGAGTATTACGCACTTGAAGGCCTGTCCGATCTCGTCGGCACGCTGCGCAAGATGCAGCAGCACCTGAACCCGACGCTCGAAATCGAGGGCCTGCTGCGCACCATGTTTGATGCGCGCATGACCCTGTCGCAACAGGTTGCGGCGCAGCTCGAGCAGCACTTTGGCAGCAAGCTTTTTGCGACGATTATTCCGCGCAATGTGCGGCTTGCGGAAGCGCCATCGCATGGCCTACCTGCGCTGTTGCTCGACAAGTCGAGCAAGGGCGCGCAGGCTTATATGCAGTTGGCTACAGAGCTTTTGGCGAAGCATGAAAAAGAGCGCGTAGCTCCAGTCGCGCCATGACCGCGTTTGCGCATCCCGCGCCGTATCCACTGCGTACCGAACGCCTGTCGCTGACAGATCTCGTCACGGCTGACTTCGTGTCGACGTTTGCAATGGACACCAACGAACAGGTCATGAAGTACATCGGAGGCGCGGAGACGCGTTCGTTCGATGACTATTCCGCGTTCATCGCGCAACGACTCTCGCTCTGGATCGCCGAGCGATTTCACATGTGGGCTATGCACTTGCACGGGAGCGAGCACTTCCTCGGATGGGTGATGATCAAGCCGATTCGCGATACCCAACATGTTGAGGTCGGCTATCGCATGTTGCCGTCGAGCTGGGGCAAAGGCTACGCCACGGAGGCCACGCGCGCCGTGCTCGCCTACGGTTTCAATGTCGCAGGCTTCGCCGAACTCACGGCGGTCACGCATCCTGACAACGCCGCGTCGCAGCACGTGTTGACCAAGGCTGGCCTCGCGCGAGACGGCACGTTGAACTACTACGACGGGGGAGAAATTCCGTTCTTCCGGTTGACTAAACAAGATTACGAGAAACTCTAATGGCACTGAAACTCAAAGGCTTAGGCCGTGGACTCGACGCGCTTCTGATGCCGGAGCCGACTAGAGTTGACGTGCCTGCGGCGGGCGTGACCTCGCTCAAAATCAGCGACCTGACGGCTGGCAAATATCAGCCACGTCGCCGTTTTGATGATGCGTCGCTTGCCGAGCTGGCCGCGTCGATCAAGGCGCAGGGCATCATGCAGCCGATCGTCGTTCGCCATAGCACGAGCGGCACGCATGAAATCATCGCAGGCGAACGTCGCTTTCGCGCGGCGCAACTCG
This sequence comes from Burkholderiales bacterium, assembly GCA_038246865.1. Taxonomy (GTDB): domain Bacteria; phylum Pseudomonadota; class Gammaproteobacteria; order Burkholderiales; family Casimicrobiaceae; genus Casimicrobium. Next base: position 5,170 of record JBBRVM010000165.1, on the reverse strand, counting down.
CGGGCTTGGTTGAAGTGCCCGTGCTGGTCAAAGACGTCGATGACAAGACGGCGCTCACGCTCGCACTGATCGAAAACCTGCAACGTCAGGACTTGAACGCTATTGAAGAAGCGCTCGGCTTGCAACGCCTGATCGCCGAGTTCAATTTCACGCATGAACAAGCCGCTGAAGCGGTCGGTAAATCACGCAGCGCGGTGTCGAATCTGTTGCGTCTGCTTGAGCTTGCCGCGCCGGTGCAGGACCGCGTGATGGCGGGCACACTGGACATGGGTCACGCCCGTGCGCTCGCGCCGCTGGCTAAAGACAAGCAGATCATGCTCGCCGAGAAGATCGCCATTAACGGCCTATCGGTGCGCGCGACCGAAGCGCTGGTCAAAGATGAAATAGACGCAAACACAAAGAAGCGTCCCGGCGTCCCGACGCATCGCAGCAAGCAGGAAAAACTTGGCCTCGTGATGCCGCGCGACCCTGATCTGGATCGCCTCGAAACCGAATTGGCCGATTCGCTTGGCACATACGTTGAAATCACGCATCAGTCCAGCGGGCAGGGCGAACTGGTGATTCGCTACGCCAGCCTCGACCAACTGGATGGACTGATTGCGCGAATGAAGCGATAGCCGCCGCACCCGCGCCACACGAGCTGCAACGACTACCGGACAGCCGTAACTGCAAACGGAAGGTTGCCCACAGGCACCGTTGTCAGGATAGTGTGGGTGTTCGTGTCGATCACTGTCACGTTATTACCGCCGCGGTTGGTGACATAGGCGCGACTGCCAGCGACGTTAAACGCTACGCCTGCGGGCGCGTTGAAGCCAGCGATGGTTGACACTACGGAATTGCTGGTGAGGTCAATGACTGATACCGTATCCGAGCCGCCGTTGGGGACGTAGGCTAGCGTTCCAGCGGGATTGATGGCGATGTGCACAGGCCCGACACCCACGGTGATTTGCGTAACGAGCGCGTTGTTGGCCGTGTCGTAGACAGCGACCTGATTGGATTCGATCGCAGTTATGTAGAGCCGCGTGCCATTGGGATGTACGACAACACCATAGGGGCGTGGAAATGGGCTCAGCGTCGCCGTGACGCCATGCGTTGTGATATCAACGACGCTGACGCTGTTGGTGTTTGGGTTGCTCACGTAGGCACGTTGACCAGACGGCAGGAAAGCTACGTTGTAGGGATTTCCACCGACACTGACCGTGGCGACCTGGCTGTACGTTGTCGTGTCGAGCACGTACACGGTTCCAGTGTCCCACCGAGTGACGTAAAGACGATTGCCCGACGGATTGACCGCAACACCAGTAACCTGAGTCGGGCCGGCTGACGGCGCACCCACGGGCACTTTGAACGCCGTTGCGCCCGCGATATCGATGATAGAAATTTCGTTCGAGCTCAAGCTACCCACGTATGCACGTCGCGTGAGCGAGCTGGAGGCGAGCGCGTAAGCGCCTGCCTTCACTGGAATCGTGGCGATAACCGTGTTGGATGATTGATCGATAACCGACACTGTGGTGCCGAGTGTGTTGTCGTAGTTTGCAACCAATGTACGCGTTAGAACCGGATCGCTACTCCCGCTTCCGGGCGGCCCTGCGACACCTTGTGGCCCCTGCGCTCCCGTGGCTCCAGGGGGACCCGATGCGCCCACTGCACCGGCTGGTCCCATCGGACCGATGTCGCCCTGTGCGCCCTGAGATCCCTGTGGCCCCTGCGCACCGGCGACGCCCGTCGCGCCAGTGGCTCCAACCACGCCGTCGGCCCCAGCCAAGCCTTGTGGGCCCGTTGCCCCAGTGGCGCCGACTGCACCGGTCGCGCCCGATGGCCCCATTGCCCCGGTCGCTCCATTCGCGCCAGCCGCTCCGACGGATCCCGCAACGCCTGCGGGGCCCATAAGTCCGATGGGGCCGACCGGACCTACTGGCCCAGCCGACCCTATTGCGCCTGTCGCACCCGTTGCGCCTGTCGCTCCGACCGGACCCGCGGGCCCGTTTAATGTGATGTCGAGCGCCGCGGAACCGCCAATCGCATCGTCCGCGTCGGCCGATACGAAGTTGACGCGGGTCCCGGTCGCGCTGCTGGCGACGCGAATAGCCACGCCGTGATTGCTGGAGGGGGTATCGATCCACTGTCGCACGAGCGGCGTTACGTCTACCATCACATAGCGAGCGCCAACGGGAACACTGACGTTTGCTGCTGGGACCGCTGCAAATGTAGGTGCGGTGTTGTACGTTACCGTGAGCTCGTTCCATGTTGACAACGCCGGCACCACTGACACCACGCCGGCACTCTTGACCTCGTCCACCCAAATCATCAGATTGGCCTTGGCGACATCGGTTCCGACGACACCGGCTGGCAAACCGGACAGATTCAGGCGTAGCAAACTGGTGTTGTCGGCGCTGACTTCCAGCTTCGGTTTGTCGCCATAGTTTTTGTTTTGGTCGCCGCCGTGGCCGCTGATGTAGGTGTCGTTAGCGATTGGCGCGTGAACTGCCTGGCACACGCTTGCCACCAAAAGTGTAGCCACCAGAAACAACTGGCGGAGCTGGATTTTTTTTCTATTCATGGTTTTACTCCGGTGATTGAAGGGGCTCAATAAAGAGCAACCAGAGTGTGCGAGCATCGGTGCCCGCGCGAAACTACCTGAGCAGGTAGGACTTGCGCCCAGGACTTAGCCGCGTGGCGGCCTTGCAGCAAACAGGAAAAACTCGCGCTGCGTGACCCGGATCTAGATCGCCTCGAAACCGAGCTTGCCGACAATCTTGGAACGTACGTCGAGATATCGCATGAGTCGAACGGACAGGGCGAACTGGTGATTCGCTACGCTAGCCTCGATCAACTGGACGGCATCATTGCCCGCATGAAACGTTGATTGGCTTTTAGATGAAAGCGCCACTACACTGGGGGTAGGTGAATAAAGTGATGCTAGTCGAGTTGTTGGATAAATGAAGCTTAGCCCACATCCAGCGGTCATTACAGCAAAAAGCTGATCCATTCGGGTCGCGAAGAAACTCGGGAGAAACCTCATGGGAACCGTCGAAGCCGCCGTCGCCACGCAACTCGCCAATATCGAGAAGCGCACCGGCAAATCGCTCGCTGAACTGGTCACGATTGCCCAGGGCAGCGGCCTCAGCAAGCACGGTGAAATTCGCGATCATTTGAAATCGACGCTTGGTATCGGCTTCGGTGACGCCAATGTGCTGCGCACCACGCCTCGAAATTAGCAGAAGCGACCGCAGCCAAAGCCCCCGCCGTGAACATCGCCGAACCCGATGACGTCGTCGCCGCGCTCTACACCGGCCCAAAGGCCGGGCTGCGCCCGATTCACGACGCGCTAATGGCCAGGATCAACACGTTCGGTGAATTCGAAACTTCGCCCAAAAAGAGCTACGTCAGCCTGCGCCGCAAGAAACAATTCGCCATGCTCGGGCCGGCCACCAGCACGCGCGTTGAGCTGGGCCTCAACATCAAGTCACTGCCCGCAAATGACCGCCTCGTCGAGTAAGCCGCAGGCGGCATGTGCAACTACAAAGTCAAACTCACTGACGTCAGCGAAGTGAACGCAGAGCTTGTGAAATGGGTGCGCGCCGCGTACGACGCGGCGGGCTAGTTCGGCCGCAAAATTGATCAAATGGCTTTCGGCGCGCGCCGTCCGATTCAATTAAATGGCTTGAACGGGCGCATGAAGCGGCCTCAGGTCTTTCCTGGCTAGGGACGACTGCAAAGAGGCGGGTGATCCAAGTCGTCATAAATCAGCCATGACAAAAAATGCAGCGCCAACCCAACGGAACATCGGCTAGCGAGAAATTCTGCAGATTGCAATTTAATGTATGCGTTAACGCATGCGATAAGAAATTAGTTGTGTAGAATCGCGTTCAGAATGGGAAACGCAATCGCGCGCACCCATGACGGTCAACCAAGATCGTCTCTGAGAAAGCATTCACAATCATGTCGTCCGCCGTCGAAACTCTCACCCACTCCGCAGTGCTCGCAACGCTCGCGTCTGTCGGAACCGAGCTCGCGCGACCGGAGTGTGTGCTTACCACGCGCCGTGGCGACGTTTATACATCCGATTGGCGAGGTGGTGTTGCCCACCTCCGGCCCGACGGCAACCAAACGCTCTATTCAGCGAAAGGCCTCGACGGACTGCCGCTGCGCCCCAACGGGATTGCACTGGAAGCTGATGGCAACTTTCTGTTGGCTCAACTCGGCGCCGAGGACGGTGGCGTCTACCGCCTAACCCGATCCGGTGAACTGAGCCCGTTTCTTCTCGAAGTGGATGGCAAGCCGTTGCCGCCCACTAACTTTGTGATCGCCGACGCCACCGGGCGCACCTGGATCACGGTGAGTACCCGCCGCAAGCCGCGCGCATTGGGCTACCGAAAAGACTGCGACGACGGATTTATCGTGATGGTTGATGCGAAAGGTAAAGGTGCGCGCATCGTCGCTGACGGCCTCGGCTACACCAACGAATGTGCCGTTCACCCGAGCGGAAACTGGCTCTACGTCAACGAGACCTTTACGCGGAAGCTGAGTCGATTGCCGATCCGTGCGGATGGCTCATTGGGCGACAAAGAGGTCGTCACCACGTTCGGCGAAGGAACGTTTCCCGATGGGCTGGTCTTCGACGTGGAAGGCGCTGCATGGGTCGTGAGCATCGTCAGCAATCGGGTGATACGTGTGATGCCCGATGGCGAACAACACGTCTATTTACAAGATGTCGATGCCGACCACTTGCGTTGGGTCGAGGCCGCCTACCAGTCGGGCACGATGGATCGACCGCATCTCGATACGGTGAAAAGTCAGCGCCTGAAAAACATTTCGAACATTGCATTTGGCGGGCCGGACTTGCGCACGGGCTATCTCGGGTGCCTGCTCGGAGATCACGTCACCGTCATGAACATGCCGGTGGCGGGTCACCCCCCAGTGCATTGGGACTATCCACTATGAGCGTCGCAAAAGATTCGATGAAAGACGTTCCGCAAGACGGACTGACGATGGTCGATCAGGCCTATGAGCGGATGCGCCGTTTAATCCTCGACAACGTCTGGCCACCCGGCCAGCAAATGCTGGAACAGGAGATTGCGCTGCAACTTGGCATGAGCCGCACGCCCGTGCATGAATCATTGGGGCGACTGCAAAACGAAGGCCTGATTGAAGTGATTCCGCGTCGCGG
>JBBRVM010000164.1:0-7767 GCA_038246865.1 Burkholderiales bacterium | reverse complement strand
GCGAGCTATCCGCCACCCGCGTGGTCGCAAACCTACGAGCGTGCTTACCGTCCGGAAATGACGCAAGAAGAGCGCATGAAGGCGAACCGCCGCGAGCTGGTCGAGCGCGGCCTCGAACTGCGCACCTGGTGGGTGGCTGAAATGCTGTCAACGCCGTCGCCATTTACCGAGCGGATGACGCTTTTCTGGCACAACCATTTCGCCACCTCGCAACAAAAGTCACGCTCCGCCACGCTGATGTATCGCCAGAACGTGCTGCTGCGCAAGTACGCGACCGGCAATTTCGCCGCGATGCTGCGCGAGGTGGGCAAGGACCCTGCAATGCTGATCTATCTGGATGGCGCGCAAAACCGCAAGGGCGCGCCAAATGAGAATTTCGCACGGGAAGTGATGGAGCTGTTCACCCTCGGCGAAGGCCATTACACCGAGCAGGATGTGAAGGAGGCCGCGCGCGCGTTCACCGGCTGGAGCATCGACGGCGACAGCGGCGAGTTCCGCTTCCGTCGGGCGATTCACGATGATGGCGTGAAAAAAGTACTGGGGCAGGAAGGGCGTTTTAATGGCGACGACATGATCACGATCTTGTTGCAACAGTCAGCCACGGGTGAATTTGTCGTCGGCAAGCTGTGGCGGGACTTTGTGTCGCCAGAACCAGACGCTGCTGTCGTCAAGAAGCTGGCCGTTGACTGGCGCGCGGCCAATTACGAAATCAAACCGCTGCTGCGCGAAATGCTGCTGTCCGATGCGTTTTGGGCGTCGCAGAATCGCGGCGTGCTCGTGAAATCACCGGTGGATCTGGTGATCGGCTCGCTGCGCCAGTTCAGGTTTTCGGTGGAAGATCCAGCGCCGTTCGCCGTGATCCTGCGCCAGCTCGGGCAGGATCTGTTCAACCCGCCGAACGTCAAAGGCTGGTCGGGCGGCGAAGCGTGGCTCAACACGACGACCTTGCTTGCGCGCAAAGGATTTTTGAACCGGTTGTTCCGGGCAGACGAGATGGTCAAACCGGCGGTTGGAGCGACCGCAATGAACGCTTCTGCGATGGACGCCAAACCCACCAGCGGGCCGATGGACACGATGGCGATGGCCGGCCAAAGCACCGCGCAATTGATGGACAAAGACCTGGTGGGCGCCAATCGTCAGCGCGCGCAGATGCGACTGGCGGCGCGCGGAAAAGCTGCGACCGACGCAATGGCAACGGCAGTATTGCCCGCGTTCGGCGTCGCCAATCAGCTACGGGGTCAATATTTCTTCAACGCCGAGCAGTGGTTCGCGCAGCTGTCGCAGGGTTCGGGCGTCAATTCCGACACCGTCTGGCGCACTGTGCTCGCCGGACCACCGGTGCAAGCTGCCAAGGATGTGCCGCCCACGTTAGTCGGCCTGCGCAGCCTCGCGCTCGACCCGATGTATCAACTTAAGTAGCAGGGTCAGATCATGATGAACCGCAGAAATTTTTTGACCACGGTCGGCGCGGGTGTCGGCGTGATGGCTTTGCCGAGTTACCCCACCTTCGCACAATCCACGTCTCCGGGCGGATACAAGCGACTTTTGATCCTCGTGGAACTGAAGGGCGCTAACGACGGACTCAACACATTCATTCCCTACCGCGACGAAACCTACGCCACGCTGCGCCCCACCATTGGCATCAAGCGCGATCAGGTGCTGCAAGTCTCCGACAAATTCGGCCTGCATCCCGCGCTCGACACGCTGATGCCAATCTGGAACAAGGGCGAGATGGCCGCTGTCACTGGCCTCGGCTACTCGCAGCCAAACTTGTCGCACTTCCGCTCGATTGAGATTTGGGATACGGGGTCGAACTCCAACCAGTATCTGAACGAAGGCTGGCTTGCGCGCGCGTTCGATTCGGTCGCGCCGCCGAGATCGTTCGTCGCCGATGGAGTCGCGATTGGCGGAGGCGATCTTGGCCCGTTCGCAGGTGGCGCGACGGGCTCACGCGCCTTGTCCATCGCCTCGACCGATGCGTTTTTGCGCCAGGCGAAACTCGCCGACCCGCATGGCCGCGCCAGCAATTCAGCGCTGCAACACATCCTGAAAATTGAAGGCGAAGCGCAATCCGCCGCCCTCAATATCGACCCCAAAGTCACGCTGAAAACTGAATTCCCGACGCACGCGTTCGGCCAGCAGGTCAAGACCGCCATGCAGGTCGTCGCCGCTTCGCCCGGTGTCGCGGCACTGCGCGTCGGTCTCGGTTCGTTCGACACGCACCAAGGCCAGCTCGGCACCCAGGCGGCCCTCCTCAAGCAACTCGGCGAAGGAATCAAAGCCATCAAGGACGCTAGCGTCGAACTCGGCCGCTGGCAGGACACGCTCGTCGTCACCTACTGCGAATTTGGCCGCCGCGCCAAAGAAAATCAAAGCGCCGGCACCGACCACGGCACCGCCAACACCCAATTCGTGTTGGGCGGCGCGGTCAAAGGCGGCATCAAGGGCATGCCCCCCTCGCTCACGCAACTCACCGGCGATGGCAACTTCATCCACAGCGCGGATTACCGCTCGCTCTACGCCAGCCTGCTGCGCGACTGGTGGGGATTTTCGGGCGCGCAGAGCGAGAAAGTTTTGGGCGGGAAGTACCCGTCGATTCCGTTGTTTGTGTAGTTGGAACCGCTAGCGCCATCCGGCCCTTGTAGGTGCGGTTACTCGTTTTTCGTCTGTGCAGCTTTTCGCTGAAGCCCTTATTACACAAGGGCTAGAAATGGTTTTGTCTAATAGTCGACTATTTGTGTAAACCGTGCCTAGCCCCGGTGCGATAGGGCGTAAACAAAAAAGCTGCCACCATTAACGGGCTCTCGATCAAGCGAAACATCAGCGTCGATTACGCCGCCGAAATTCCGGCGGAAAGCGAAACCAAACTGCAATCACCAGCGCGCCAAACACCGTGTAAGTAAGCACAAACACCCACGGCGGCGCAGAATAGAAAAGCAGCCGCTGCAACCAGTACCCGATAAAACTCTCGCTATAGTTGATAGCACTAGCAGCGCCAGACTGTGCCCGCAACCACATTTCCAGCGTCGTCAACGGACAAGTGATCCCCAGCCAAGACTCAGCCACCACAATCGCGATGGCCGCCAGATGCAAAAGCCGAAACCAAAGCGCATTGACCCAGCGCCAGCCGCTGAAATTGCCAACGATGATCAAGACGAGGCCGCCGACGACGAACAGCACTATGGCGAAATGCAGGATGAGGACAGCGTCAGCGAGCAACCGAAATAGCACGGATTAAAGGGGCGTTACTCGCCAACCAACGCGACCGCCCGCTCAACGACACCCAGAGAGAGAAACATGCCATTGGCCCTCAAGTCAGCCAGCAGTGCGCGTGCGGAATCGATAACGCCGCGCGGCTTTGCGATGAGAACCAGACCGAGCGTTCCAAAGAGTTCAACGCCCAAGGTCTGTGCACACTTTCTGCCCAGCCCATCGTCAATGATTGCCGGGCAGGCGCGGCGAGAGAGCGCCGTGGCAATCACTGCCGATTCACCCGCACCCAAGTCCCATGCAAGCACGTGTGCGGGCACATCAATCGTCGCTTGCGGAACTAGCCACGAAGCCTGTTGCAATACCGCGAGATAAGTGACATCGTCTCGACCTTTTACAGCGATTTCCGCGATCACAGCTTGTGGCACGAGCACGCACGGAGCAATTAATTGCAGCAGCGGCAAGCGATCAATTTTCGACAGGTAAATCAGTGGCGAGGCATTCACCACTGCGCATTCACGCACGATTGAGTTCGCCCTCTAGCGCTTCAAAATCAACCGCGAACGCGTCCACTTTTTCGTCGGCTAACGCCTGCAGAAAATCTTCGCGGCAAACGCCTGCAATAAGAGCGGCTTTTTCCTGCGACATCACGCCACGCGAATACCAGTGGATGGCGGCGGACAGACGCATGCTGCGCACAAACTCCGGTGGAGTCTGGCGTAGCGCCGAGAACGCTTCGTCGGGCAATTCAACAGATATGGCGGTCATGCCTGCTCGCAACAATGACTAGATTGGTGATTATCCGCTACGACCCCCGTGGCAGCGACGTCGATCACAAAATTCACTACGCCAACGGCAACCTTAACCGGGCAATCGTCCCGCCACCAGCCCTCGGCAGCAAATCAAAACTCCCGCCATGCCATTGTGCAAGCCGCTCTACCAGCGCAAGCCCCAAGCCTGCGCCCATCACGCCGCCACGCGCCTGATCGCCGCGTACAAAGGGTTGCTTCAGCCGTTCCACGTCAGCAGCGTCAACGCCTGCCCCTGCGTCGAGCACGTCGATCTCCGCGATTGCGCCGTCGCGGTTGAGTGCTAGTTCAACCGGCGGTTTGCCGTAGCGATGCGCGTTTTCGATCAGGTTCATGAGCATGCGCTCGAACGCGGCGGGGTAGGTGTTGACGCACAGCGCGTCACTGCCGGGTACCCAAAGCACCGGTAATGATCGGGATTCGGCTTTCGCGGCAACCGCGCTGAGCGATTCGCGAAGATCAATGCGCACCGGGGCTTCCTTCGGATTGCCGCGAGCGAAGTCCAGAAACTGCGTGACGACGCGATCAATTTCGTCGATGTCGGCGGCCATTTCGCTGCGGCTTTGCGGATCGCTAACGGCCATCTCTCCAGCGAGCCGCAGCCGTGTGAGCGGCGTGCGGATGTCGTGCGAAATGCCTGCGAGCATAGTGCTGCGGTCACGCTCAAGCCGCTCCAGATTGGCGGCCATACGGTTGACGTTGCGTGCGACGCGGGCAATTTCGGTGGGGCCATCTTCGGGCAGCGGATCGGGGCGCTTGCCGACGGCGACTTTGTCCACGGCATCGGCCAAATCGGCCAGCGGTCGCGACAGACGCCTGGCAAACCACAGGGTTGCGGCGAGCAAAATGGCCAGCACACCGCCAAGTGTCGCCAGGAGACGCATCGGCACCTCGCCCGTCTCAACATTGCGAACCGGAATGCCAGCCCAGACGGAACGCGTGCCCTGTTCCCCAACTTTGAGTTTGATCCAGACAACGGGCTGATCGACCCGCATGCCGAGGCGGATTTCGGTGTCGCGGCCCAATTGTTCCTGTAGCTTTTCCACCAGCGGCGCGAGCGCTGGGCCTCGGGGCACCTGTCCGATTTCCGGGCGACGATCCGTCGGGATCAACATCACGCCGTACTCGCGGCCCAGTCGCTGAAGCTGCATCATGGGCCTCCCTGCACCTTCCTCAGCGGGCGCTTTTGCAAGCGTCGCCCGCAACGCTTCGATCTGCTCCATCTTCGCTTCGGTGAAGTTACGCGCGATCAGCGAGGCGCGATCCTGGCGGAACAGGAAAACCATCGCGAGCACAGCGATGGCCAACGCGACCATCAACAATCCTGCCAGCCGCCAAAAAAGCGATTTAGGCACGGGGCACGTCTGCGTTTACCTGATCCGGCACGAACACGTAACCACGTCCCCACACGGTCTGGATATAGCGCGGCTTCGTGGCATCGGGCTCGACCAGTTTGCGCAAACGCGAGACCTGCACGTCCACCGCGCGATCAAACACCTCATGCTCTTTGCCCCGCGCCAGCATTGACAGGCGTTCACGCGTGAGCGGCTCATGAGGATGCGTCACGAACACCTTGAGCATCGCAAATTCGCTGGTGGTGAGGTCCTGCGCTTCGCCCTTTCGGGTGAGGACACGCGTCGAAAAATTGACCTCGCATTCGCCAAACAGAATCGGCTGATCGGTCGGCATAGGCGCGCCCGGTGAAATCTCTGCGGCGCGGCGTAGTACGGCATGAATGCGAGCGACCAGTTCGCGCGGATTGAACGGTTTGCCGAGATAGTCGTCTGCGCCGGCGTCGAGCCCGTCGATACGCTCGTCGTCGTCGCCCTTCGCTGTAAGCATGATGACAGGCGTACGATCACCAGCGGCGCGAATACGCTTGCATACCGAGAGACCGTCCTCATGCGGCATCATCCAGTCGAGTACGATGAGATGCGGTGGATCGCGCTCCAGCCGCCGTGACAAATCGCGTGCATCGGCTAGCGCGGACACGCGGAAACCCTGCTCCGCAAGAAAGCGCTGAAGCAGTTCGCGCAGGCGCTGGTCGTCATCGACGACAAGAATGTGGTGGCTGCGAGCGGTCACAAAGGCCTTTGCGCAACGTAGCGAGCGGCGAAAAGTCTAGGCGCAGCGCGCGCAGCAACCGGAATGTACGCCCTGGTACATGAGGATTGCGAGCACGACTCATTTGCCAAAATCGCGACGAATTTTTGTCGCGCAGTAGTCGCGCATAGGTCTTTCATATTGGAAACATAACAGACGCCCCCACCTGAAACACACAGCAATTACAAGTGTTTACAAAACCGCGCACGAGCGACAGCCCGCTGCTGTGAACGGTGCGCGAGAATCGCGATCATACTCATTCAAGTCAGCATGACTATCCGGAGACATCCATGAAACCCTTAAAAAGCGTCGGCCGCATCGCCGCGATGCTCATTCCCTTCATTCTCAGCGCCTCGCTACCGACCGTCACTCAGGCAGCACCACCCGGCATGCCCGACATCGGCATGCCATTCGGTAACCATTTCGCCGCCATGAAGGCAAAGCTCAACTTAAACGCGACGCAAGACGCACAGTATTCGGTCGCTTCACAGGCCACCATCAAAGCGATTGAAGCTGCACGCAAAGCGCGCACCGCCTCCGCAGCGACGGCCAAGGCTGAGCTTGCCAAAGTCGATCCGGATTTCGGGCGTATTCTGATGTTGAAAGAAGAAGCGCAAGCCGCAACCGCCAGCGAGCGAAAAACCGCAATTTCGGAATGGGTGAAATTCACCCAACTGCTGTCTACGGAACAAAAAGCACTGATCAAGGGTCAACTTCTAGACCGCGTCTCTCGCGCAGACGAAATGCGTGAGAAGTTTCGCCAGCGGCACGGCGGGTAGCTCCCGTTTTGTCACGAACGGATTTGTCGCGGTCGTGACTACGTTACGGTTAACACGAATGCTCATGCCTGACACCCAGCCCCGGCTTGCCGTGGCTGGGTTTTTTATTGCACCATTGGTGGGCTTTGTCAGATCATTTTCCAGAACTTTGTCACGTTCACACGCAGTACAGTACTTGACAAGCCTTTGCGATGCCACTAATATGACATCCGCATACTCAGACTTCTCTTCTAGTGTGTACCTCTGAGACCACCCCTCGATACACCTCCGGTCTTATCAGGTCTCTCAGGACTACGGCCCGCGTCTCGCGGGCCTTTTTTTGCCGGTCGGTTCTGGGGTGCGCTATTAGCTGAGCGCATTGATTGAGGCAACACTTGCGGCGAACTGCTGGCTGCGTAGCGCAAACTCAGTTCTGCGAGCGCTGTATTAGGCGGTCAGAGCGGTGGCTAAATTGAGCAAACTAAAGATTTCTAGCGCGCTGCCTTTCGCGCTCGCATTCGCAGCGAATATCGACTGCCCTCCCCACATTGCGCCAAACCCACTGTATTCGAAGCATCAAGCATGAAGCAACAAGCTACTCAAAGAGCGCCCGCTTGTCTTTCGCCAATAATTGAAGCTCGCGCTTCACTTCCCGCGCCCTTGATTCGACGTAACTGGCTTCGTAATAATCGCCGTCGCCCGCCTTCGATGCCAACTCGAACTGGTCAAGTGCGCCGCGCAGATTTCCCTGCCGTGCGTACTGCTCGCCGAGGAAGCGATGCTGCTTCATCTTCAACCCTGACTCGGCACTCGAGCGAGCCGCAAGTTCAAGTAACGTGATGTCATCCGGACGTCGGGCCAGGCTGCGCTCCACCGAGGCCAGCGCG